>JABDFW010000065.1 GCA_013286305.1 Bacteroidota bacterium | reverse complement strand
ATTTCCAGCGCATCGGTAAACGATATGCCGTTAAAGCCAAGCTGGTTACGCAACAACTCCGTTACATTTTTTTCTGATAGGGAAGTAGGCAGGTGTGTAGTGGTATCAATAGCAGGGATGCTTAAATGGGCTATCATTACACTGCCCACCCCTGCTTTAAACAACTCTTTGAAAGGATAAAGTTCCAGTTCATCAATCTGGTGCATTGATTTATTAATAACTGGCAAGTCTAAATGGGAATCAACCGACACATCACCATGGCCGGGAAAATGTTTGGCTGTTGCCATTACACCCTCGCTTTGCATGCCTTTCATCATCTGCGTTCCAAAAAGGGCTACTTTGTATTTATCCTCCCCAAATGAACGAAAGCCGATAACAGGATTATTTGGGTTGTTATTAATATCAACAACAGGCGCATAATTTACCTGTATGCCCTGGCGCCTGCATTGTTCGCCAATTGCCTTACCTATTTTATATATTAGCGCGGCATCATTTATTGCGCCAAGGGTTATCTGGTCGGGGAATTTCATTACGCTGTCCGTCATACGCATGCCTAAACCCATTTCGCCATCAATGCACATCATCAAAGGCGTTTTTGCCATGCTTTGGTAGCGGTTAATATAAGCAGCCTGCTCAACCGGGTTGCCCTGGAACAAGCATAATGCGCCTATATTATATTTTTTTATGTAAGCTGTTACTGAAGAATCGTAGAACAACGGAACACCTGCAGATGTGCGGCCGCTTTCGCGAAGTACAAAAAGCTGGGCTATACGCTGCTTATTGTTTAGCTTATTAAAAACACTGTCAACCCAATGCTGCGCTGCGGGCGTTTGCTCATAAAATGATTGAGTGAAGGATGAACTGGAAAAGGCCAATAATGCTGAGAAGATAAGCAAACGTTTCATGCGCGAAAGTTGTGATAAACAGTTAAAGGCACAAGATACGTATTTGTGGAGTTTACTATGTACCGTCGTGGCGCAGGGCTATCCATTTGTAGAAAAATGGTAATGAATTTTATCTTGCCTTGTATGGGCTACCCACTTCTTTATTGCATAATTTTATCATCCTTGTTGCCACTTAACATTTTTATAACTGCCAATGTTGGTATTTATTTTGCATTTAATGCTTATTATTGAACTTTATGCAAACAGATCTGCCCATACTAAAATGTATATTAAGCACCTTTTGCCTTGTGCTTATTACCTCAAATACATTTGCACAAAAGAAAATGAAATTAGGCTATGTGCGGGATAGCGCTACCCACCAGCCCCTGGTAAATGTTTTAGTAACCAATGAAGATACCCATACCCTTACCCATACAGACGATAAGGGGTTTTTTCGCGTTGAGGCAAATGACGGAGCGCTCATTTTTTTTAATGCCCAGAATTACCGTTATGATACATTGAGGTATGGCGCTATGACCCCCGATACCGCAACTGTTAATATGGCGCCTTTGGCCAATGAATTGGCTGCCGTAACAGTAACTGCAAAGGGTTACAGCATATACCAGCAGGATAGCGCCAAACGCAGGCAGGCTTTTTTACTTGACGCAGGATCGCCAAAAATGCAAACCATTTCAAAAAGTAATTCGGATGCAGGCATAGCATTAAACCTTGACCCTATTTTAAAGAAAAAAGACAGGTCTAAACGAAAAGCATTCAAGACTTTTGATGAGATTGAACAAACCAACTATGTTGATTACCGTTTTTCGCGGGACATTGTTTCTGGATATACCGGCCTGCAAGGCGATGCTCTGAGCGATTTTATGGAAAAATACAGGCCAACGTATGAATGGCTTAGGGATCACCCGGCAGATGATGACGTATTTTATTATATTAATGACAAGTTGAAAGAGTACAGCAAAAAGAAAAAGTAAGGGATTGAAACGCTTTAAATATTATGCTGTTTGTTTTTTTCTTTTAAAGAACCGCGCTATCCCCTCAATACTGCTTGTCCATCTTTTTATGGTTACACCTGGATTAGATTCCTGCACCACGGACATAAATTTTTCAAATAAGGCCCTTTTTTGCCAATAAACAACTAAGGATACATAGGCCTCTTTACCGGTATCGCCGGTATAATTAATTTCATAATTATTGAAGCTGCCACGGCTTCCCTGCCCGGAGCTGATCATATTAATACTGAATATATTTTTTAACGGTACGATGGTTTCAGTTTTTTTGTGCGTTATGAACAGGTCAGTTTCATCAAATTCTATTCTTTTCTGAAAAAACCTCACATTCAAAATAAGCAGGCCCTCAAAAATGGAGGCAAAAAAGGCAAAGAAAACAATGCAAAGGCAAATTACCTGGAAGATTGTTACAGAGCCTGTTTGCCCGCTTAAAAACCTTAGATATACATAACTTAATATAAACAACAACACAAAAATTATTAGCCTCGTATATTTTGCATCCTGGTAAGAGAGAAGATTTCTTATTTGACGGGACTCTCCATTCATATTTATTATCATTGTGCCGAAGGTAAGTATATTTATGAGCTATTTTGCTTAATAAAATTCATTGCTTATAACCGCTATATATGAATGCTGTAAAATTGCCTGCTTTTGTAATTTTTGTATTTTTTATGCTTGCTGCAAATGCCCAAACTACCCAATGGCAGCACCTTTCCACAGCAGATGGGAATATTCCTTTGCCCTGGAAAAGTGTTGAACAAACCGGGGCATTGGTTGCAGACCTTAATAACGATGGCCTGAATGATTTTGTATTATCATGCCGCAAACAGGCGCCTGCGCTTGTATGGTTTCAACGGACCGGCAAGGGATGGGTAAAGCATATAATTGAAGACAGCATGCTTACCATTGAAGCGGGCGGTGTTGCTTATGATATTGATAATGACGGAGACCTTGACCTTGTGTTTGGCGGCGACTGGCAGAGTAATGAAGTATGGTGGTGGGAAAACCCCTATCCCAATATCAATGCCCCATGGATAAGGCATATTATTAAAAATACCGGCAGCACCCAACACCACGACCAGGCGATTGGCAAATTTAAACACAGCAATGCTGCACAACTCGCCTTTTGGAACCAAACAGATAAAAGATTATACCTCGCGGACATTCCAGCCAATCCCAAAGAATCGCCCTGGCAGTATAAAGCTATTTTCCAGGCAGATGCTTCTGACGAAAAACATGGTTCTTATGTGGAAGGAATGACAAAGGGTGATGTGGATGGCGACGGATATGAAGATATTATTGCCGGCAACTGCTGGTTTAAATACGACCCCGTTGCAGACACATTTAAAGCCATTCATTATGCCGAAGCGGCAGGGCGTGTTGCAGTTGGCAAATTTAAGCCGGGCAAAACTTTACAGATCGTTGTTTCGCCGGGAGACGGGCAAGGCCCTGTAAAATGGTATGAATGCACCGGCAACCCCGAAGATGCTTCTGCATGGGTTGGGCATGATCTTGCAGGAAGAATATTAGTGCACGGCCACAGCTTACAGGTAGCAGACATAAACGGCGATGGAAACCTTGACATATTTGTGGCTGAAATGGCTAAATGGACTGAAAGTAAAACAGAACCTGACAACCCTAATACAGAGGCTTTTATTTTTTATGGCAATGGCAAAGGAGGGTTTGCGAAAACTATTTTTAAAAAAGGATTTGACTTTCATGAAGCTAAAGTTGCCGACCTTGATGGTGATGGCGATATGGATATTTTAAGCAAGCCCTATAACTGGAAAACCCCGCGCATAGATATTTGGCTGCAAAACGGAACGGGTAAACCCATACCATCATACAATACCATCATCCCCAAAAAAATTGGTCTTGAGCTATACAGTTTCAGAAGGGAAATGAGTAAAGACCTGCCGGGAACGCTGAAGCTGATACACCAAATGGGTATTATAGAAGTTGAGGGCGGCGGCGATTATAGCATGCCGGCCGCAAAATTTAAAGCGTTGCTGGCGGCCAACCAACTTACCCAAACCAGCATGCTGTTCGATTATAAAATGTACCAGGACAGCCTTGATAAAATTATAGCGCTGGCCAAAGCGATGAACATTCATTATGTTGGGTGTGCGTGGATTCCACATGGCAAAACCTTTACCATAGACGATGCGGATAAAGGCATTGCCTTATTTAATAAAGCAGGCGAAATATTGCAAAAACAGGGCATCCGCTTTTTTTATCATCCGCATGGTTATGAATTTGTGCCCATGGGCGACAGTACGCTATTTAATTATATGGCGGCCCGTATGCAAAAAGGTATCGCTGATTTTGAGCTGGATGTTTTTTGGGCTTATCACGGCGGTGCAGATCCGGTGATGCTGATGAATAAATACAAAGGGCGTATTGTAGCACTACATGTAAAACAAATGCGCGCAGGCGAGCCAACAACAGTATATACAGGCAATGCGCCCGAAGCATCAAGTGTAGCATTGCAGGATGGCGTGATTGATTTTAAACAGGTATTACAAACAGCCATGCAAACCGGTGTAGAGAAATATTATATAGAAGATGAAGCCGTAAATGCCGTAGAGCAGGTGAGGCGTACGATGGAATATTTGAATGGATGGGTGAAGTAAGGTTTTCACCACATAGGCGCAATAGAAAACATAGAAACACATAGGTTACTCATTTCTAAATATGAAGGCAAAATTGTAAAATAAATTAACACCTGCGGCAGAAATAAGCTATGTGCCCCTATGTTTCCTTATATGCCTATGTGGTGAAAAACAGCTTTTACCTCATTTTAATACGATATGCTTTATTTTTACTTTCTTTTTAATAAGTGAGGAAGTAACAGTGGATATTATTCAATTATTACCGGATAACATTGCCAACCAAATAGCAGCCGGAGAAGTTATACAGCGGCCTGCAAGCGCCGTAAAGGAGTTACTTGAAAACGCAGTGGATGCCGGCGCTACTGAAATAAGGCTGATAGTTACCGATGCCGGCAAAAACCTGGTGCAGGTTATTGATAACGGCAATGGAATGAGCGAAACGGATGCCCGTATGTGTTTTGAGCGCCACGCCACAAGCAAGATAAAAAATATTGATGACCTCTTTCGCGTACGCACGATGGGTTTTCGCGGCGAGGCACTGGCTTCTATTGCCGCAGTTGCCCAGGTAGAATTAAAAACACGGCGTACAGAGGATGAGCTTGGAACTTATATTGAAATTGAGAACAGCACTGTAATAAAACAGGAACCCTGCGCCTGCCCCGTGGGCACAAATTTCTGCATGAAGAATGTATTCTTCAATGTGCCGGCACGGAGGAATTTTTTAAAAAGCAACGCCGCAGAGCTTCGCCATATTATTGATGAATTTATACGCGTTGCAATGGCTTTCCCCGGTGTATTCTTTTCATTAACCAGTAACGGCCAGGAAGTATTTCATCTTGAAAGCGGCAGCCTTAAACAGCGAGTATTGCAAATACTTGGCAGCCAGTTCAACGCTAAATTAGTTCCTGTAAAAGAGGAGACTGATTATCTTGATATTCATGGCTTCATTGGCAAACCCGACGCTGCGAGAAAAACAAGGGGTGAACAGTATTTTTTTGTGAACAACCGCTTTATAAGAAGCGCATACCTGAACCATGCAGTGATGAATGCTTTTGAAGGCATCATTGCTAAAGATAGTTTCCCAATGTATGTGCTGTTTATTGACCTTGACCCCGAGCAGGTGGACATTAACGTGCACCCAACCAAACAGGAGATAAAGTTTGAGGATGAAAAAATAGTATATGCATTTATACAGGCCGCGGTAAAACATGCTTTGGCACAGTTTAGCATTGCCCCTTCGCTTGACTTTACCCTGAATGCAGAGATACAACAGCTTGAGGCGGTAAACAGGCCATTGACAGAGGAGAAAAAAGAAAATATTGAAGGATCAAGCCTTTACAAAACCTTTACGCAAAAGCACCAGGCACATTTTATTGAGCCTAATGAAAAAAGCGAATTGAGGCATTGGAAGGAGTTTTTTACCAGCGGCAAACCAGATACAGGTTACCAGTTACCGGTTAGCGGAAATGAAGTACCGGAAGTGACACAGGATGCGGGACAACTGAAAACCGGAAACCTGCCTGCCGGACAGGCAGGCTGGAACCCCGAGACCACCTGCATTCAATTGCACAACACTTATATTATAGCGCCAATACAAAACGGGTTTCTTTTGGTACACCAGCAACTGGCGCATGAGCGCATTTTATACGACCGCTACACTGCCGCCGCACATGGTAAAAAAATTGCAACACAGCAAAATCTCTTTCCTTCAACTTTAGAATTGGCTGCCGCAGATGCTGCATTACTGGAAGATCTGTTGCCTGAGCTACAAACTATCGGTTACCGCATAGAGCCGTTTGGTAAAAACACTTTTGTTATACAGGGCACACCGGCAGATGTAATGCAAGGCAATGAAAAACATTCCATTGAGTTATTAATAGAACAGTTTAAACATTTTAGCAGCGACATAAAGTTCAGCAAGCGTGAAAAACTGGTGCGTTGTATGGCAAGGCAGCAGGCCATAAAAGCCGGGCAGGCGTTGGGGCAGAAAGAAATGTCGTCGCTGGTGGAGGAATTATTTAACTGCAATACCCCCAACGTTACCCCAACAGGTAGCCCTACTTATATTGAATTTAAAGAAGACTACCTTGACCGGATGTTTGGAAAATAGGGTACCGCTTGCTGACGCAATCCTTAATCTCAATCTAATACTCTTTCTGCAAAGTGGTTATAAATCTTTCAACAGCCCTTCTTATGCCGGAGGCGCTGGTAGTATGGTTGTTAACCAATACCGAAAAAATGAGGAGCTTATTTTTTTGGGTGATGAGGTAGCCGCTTAACGCGGTGTTATTACTTAACGAGCCTGTTTTAGCATAAATTTTACCACGTAACCCTTTGTAATAATTACCAATAGTGCCATCGCCACCGGTTGAAAAAATAGTAGTGATACGATTCCAGGCGAATTCATTCCTGATCTTATTGAGCATGAAAACAAAATCCTGCGGGGTGATAAGGTTAAATCGGCTGAGCCCGCTGCCATCCACCCAACGGGGGTGCTGGGGCAGATCTTTCAAGTCAGTTTTTAACAGGGTATCAATAATTTTTTCGTCATTCATAATACCAAGTTTTTCATTGCTTACCATCAGCAGGCTTTGCTCGGCATAAAAGTTATCGCTGCGGTGCATTAGTATTTTTAGGAGGGAATCAGTGGGTTGGGAATGGATGACTACAAATGAAGTTGAAGGATATGGAGTCAATTGATCTTGTTGGATGGCGATATTCGTCTTATCCAGGGTATCTCTAAGCAGCCTTACAGCAGTCTCCCCGGCATTGGTAACAAAAGGAACATCCTGCAAAAAATGATTGCCGGGATGCCCTGTTGCGACAAACTGATTGGCATTTATTAAACGCTGGATGCTAAAATGCTGTGCGTCATCTGATGGAACCACCGTAGTCCCCGTTGGCCTGATAATGCTATCTAAGAAATATGTGGGTTTGGCATTTATCTTTCCGGTACCTTCAAACCGTACAAGGTTTCCATAGATGGGGAAGGGGCTTCTTTCGGCCATGTAATCATAATAATAGTCGTCCCAGGACCATCCTGTGCCCCATGCATCTTCATTCCAACTGCCGGGTTGCATGTATAACTCAACCGGGTAAGCTTTATGATCTTTTAAAAAGTTGTAAACCGGATGAACTTTAAAATCAGGGTGCAAAAAAGAGGGGTCGCCTGTTGCTTCAATAAGAATAGTTGAATCGTTTTGTATTTTGTACCTCAATCCCACCAAACTATCCCCCAAATATTTCATAGCAGCATAACAGGTAAATATTTTGGTATTGCTGGCAGGTATAAAATATTTGTCGCCCTGGTAATTGTACAGGTATTTGCCGTCCGTTGCATCGTACACGCAAATACCCACATGAGCGTTTAGCAGCAAACTGTCGCCGATAACGTTTTTTTGGGCCTGTTTGCCTATTTCTTTGTTCACGCTGCATGCTGTAAGCTGTATGCCATAAGCAATAAGCAAAATATATTTACGCAATTTCATTTACTTGATTAAAACATTCTTACCAATGACTTATTGACTCACTGACCATTGACTTTTTTTAACTTCTCTCCACCGCCCTTATATACCTTTCTGGTATCTCATTTTGCGATGCCAGTATATAATCCCGGTAGCTGCAGGCAATAAATTTTTCATCCGGTAACTGCATCCACCAGCGGCCGGTTCTTTTACTGCGCAAAAAAACCGTATCAATATCAGCAAAAGCGATCTTAAATTCAATAAAATCATTTCGCTCATCTGTAGAAACCTCATGTTTCGCTTTTTGCATACCCTCGGCAAAGTACCATAACATGTGGCTTATTTGTTTGGCGGTAAGCCCGTGCTTATCCTGCTGCGGCAGGTAACCATAAATACCAACAGTGCTTGCCTTACTCATACCTGCATACTGCAAAAGGGTGCAGGCTTCCTCGCCGCTTAAACCGTTTGGCGTAAGATGGTTGGCAGGCGCATGGCTATGCTGAATAGCAGCAATATCAAACGCAAACAATTGGGCATTACGGATAACAGGTTCAAGCTCTTCTATACTTTCTTTTACTTTACCAACACGGTAACAGTCAAACCCAAGTTTATCAATTGTTTCAAGCATGGCAGGGTGTACCAGGTAGCTTTGAAAGCCGATATGATTATAATGCCTTACAAAATTGGGTTCAGTTGTAAGCATCGGCATTAAAAAATAATCAGCCGGCAGCACACTCGCGGCGTTGATGTCAATGGTTGCGTCCACATTTGCTACTTCAATTATTTGCTCCATAGCGGCGTATGTTTCATACTGCGCCAGCATGATATCATGCGAGCCGCCGAGTATTACCACACGTTTATTCAATTGAAGTAATTCTGAAACCACGGCCTTTAAAGCTGCATAACTATCCTGCAGGGTTTCACCGGTTTTTATATTCCCTACATCCGCAATATTCACTTCGTTATGCCAGTGGTACAAAGCGTAAAAGGCAGAACGGATAGCATCGGGGGCTTCTGTATTTATGTGTTGCCTTCCAGCGCCTCTTGTTTCGCCACAGCCAACAATAACGAGATCAGCCTGTTCAATATCGGGGAAATTTTCATCATAAGCATCAATATGCTTTCCCAATTGCTGCTCTTTGTATCCTTCATCACCGGACAAAGCATAAATATTAACCGGCTCCAAAAAACTTATAATAGTATCAATTGAGTTAAAGGCCATGAAATTTATTTGCAACAAACATAATATAGTTCGGGGCACATAGTACCATGTTGACGGAAAAAACTTAAAAATGTTGACAGTTTAGCATAAGGGCGTATTATACAATGTTCCCGGAAAAATAAAACGTTTACTTATTTACTTACTATTAACTATCGCTCTCGGGGTTTTTTGCCATATTTGTACCAGAACATGCACCAGTCTAACCGTAATATCATTTTTTATATCTTAATATTGTTTTGTGTAAGCTTATATGCACCGCAGGCAAAATCACAATTTCCATCCCAGGATGATGATGCCTTTTTTACTGCCATCAAAATTAAAAAGGGCGAAAACCCCGAAGACAAATTAAACAACAACATTTTTGTTCACGTTATTACAAACAAGAACAGCGTATTTGCTGGGGAGCCTTTTTTAGTTGAGTATAAATTTTACCAGTCACTAAATTCTGTTCCGAGCCCCGGTACACAACCCACTTTTAATAGCTGCAGCGTGGTTGAATTTTCGCCCTTTAACGAGCCTGAGACAGAAATGCTGAATGGCAAAAAGTACCATGTTACCACCATACGCAAAGTGCAGCTAACGCCGTTGCAGGACGGGCCGCTGGTTTTAAACGAAGCATCGGTAGATAATATAGTGCAACTGGAAATGCCCGATGACCCTGCGCACCCGAAAGATTTTTCCTTTACCGCAACGAGTAAGCCCGTTACCATTGACGTGAAGCCTTTGCCGGAGAAAGATAAACCCATTGATTTTTCAGGAGCAGTAGGTAACTTTACTATTACCACCAAGACTGACAGCGTCAGTGTGCCTTTTGGAGAAAACGCCCATTTAAGTGTTGTTATAAAAGGCACAGGCAATATTGCGGTTGCTAATTTACCTGTAATAAACTGGCCTGCCAATACAGATCATTTTGAAGCGGTTAGCACAGATCACATTAATAAAGAGAATTTCCCGGTAAGTGGCAACAGAACTTTTACCATACCATTTGTAAGCAAAAAAGAAGGGGTCATAATTATACCGCCCGTAAGCTTTTCTTATTTTGACCCTATTGCTCAAAAATATACTACAACATATTCAGATAGCTTAACCGTTCATATTACCAAAGCCATAGCCAAACAGGCGCAAAAAGAAATTGTTACAGAAGATATTACCAACAGAAAGTATTTATGGATAGTACCGGCTATTGCACTTATCGTTGCTTTTGTATTGATCATCAGCGGTAAAACCCAGCGCAAAGAGAGGAAAAGACAGGAAATACTAAGACAGGCGAAAAAAGACATATTGCCTGTGCCGCTGCCTGCAGAAATACCAAAAGTTAATTTTACAGCCGCCTTGAAAATACTTGCCCTGAAAAACAACGATCATGATTTTTACTTAGGCACGAAAGAACTTTTAACGAAGGCATTGCAGCAAAAGCCTGGTATAACCACTTTTAATGAACCCGAAATTTTACACGAGTTGCAGTTAAAAAAGACGGATGCAGTGTTGATTGACGCTATTCAGCGAATTTATAAAATATGTAATACCTCTTTATATTCTCCCATAGCTAACCCCGAACAAAGAATAACGGTGCAGGAAGCTATTACCGAAGTGATAAAACAACTTGGGGTATGATTTATTCAACATACTTATATCCCACACCCCTTACGGAATAAAAATGCTTCGGATTACGGCTGTCTGCCTCAAAATATTTACGAAAATTCAGGATGAAGTTGTCAATGGTGCGGGTAGTGGGATAAACATTGTATCCCCAAACCATCTGTAGTATCTTTTCGCGGGTAACCACCATATTTTTATTTTCTACCAGTAATTTCAGCAGCATAGTTTCTTTTTTGCTTAATTCAACCTGTACATTATTCCACGTGATTGCCTGCTGGGCTTTAAAATCTATTTTATTGTTACTGAATTCATATACATCGCCTACTGTTTCCTTATCCTGCAACCTGGTATTTTTTCTTATAAGTTTTTCTACACGCAGCAGCAGTTCCTCCAGGTTAAAGGGTTTGGTAAGATAGTCATCCGCGCCTTTTTTTAAGCCCAGCACCCTGTCGGCGCCGGAACTTTTTGCACTAAGAATAAGAATGGGCACATCATTATGCTGCAATCGGATATTTTCCGTTACGGTAATACCATCAATTTCGGGCAGCATAATATCCATGATGATAAGATCGAAATACTCATTCTGCACTGCTTTTAGCCCTTCAGTGCCATTATAAGCCGAGGTTACAGAATACCCTTCCATCTCAAGGTTAAGCTTAAGGGCTTCGTGCATGTTCTCTTCATCTTCCACCAACAGTATGTTGCCTTTTTGTTCCATTTTATATTTATATCGCCTGAAGCTGAACAGTAAAAATAGCCCCATGCGGCTTGTTATCACTCAGCCAAAAAGTTCCATGATGATCCTTTACTATTTTTTTGCAAAGATATAAACCCAGGCCTGTACCTTTTGTTTGGCGTGTAGCTTCGTTGCCAATGCGGTAAAATTTCTGGAATATTTTTTTCTTTTCGTCAGCGGGAATCCCCCCCCCTTCGTCGGCTACATACAACAAAGCATTTTGTTTCTTTTTAATTAATCCCACTTTTACTACCGATTCTTTTGGCGAGTATTTTAATGCATTATCCAGCAGGTTGTTCAGCAGCATTTGCAACAATAATATCTCGCCATTCACAAAAATATTTTCTTCTGCATTTAGTTGTATAACGCGTTTAGGAAAACGGCCATTAAAATCTTTTACACCTTCGCGTACAAGGGTTGCAAGGTCTGTTTCCTGCCTGTTTAATTTATAAGTGCCGGTTTCCAGTTGCGAGGTAACCAATATATTATTGGTAAGCACATTAAGCCTGTCTGTTTCCTGCAGGGCATTTGCAATAAGTTTTTGTTGCTGCGCTTCTTCCAGTGTTCTTTTTTGCAGCGTTTCCAGGTTAAGTTTGGTAATAGCAATGGGCGTTTTTAATTCGTGTGTAACAGCCATCATAAAATTTTGCTGTTGGTGCGATAAGCGTATTTGCTTTCTCACAGCGCTATATACAAAAGAAGCGCCCAATATAATGAGCAACAAAAAAGTGGCGCCTTCGCTGATATATTGAACCACTTTTCGTTTATGCTGTGCCTGTATTGCATCATACTGCTGTGTAAAAGCGGACGCGTCTTTTTTTAATTCTTCAATGCGCAATTCAGTCATTTGGCTGTTTTGGTTTTCCAGCACAATAAACCAATATACCAGTGCCGCTATAATATACACCAGTAAAAACCAATATACAATTGTTATAATTCTAAGTTTCATAATATACCCCCATCTCCTAAAGGGGCGCTTTAATACATAGATTTTATTACCCTCCTTTCGGGGATGGGGGCGCCATAAACGCTTTTACTCTTTGCTGAACATTATTGCGCACACTTAAGTAATATAAATTATAATCAGCAATATGATAGTTTTTATTGGTATATAAAATATTGCCAAAAAAATGCGGCTTCTCCGTCCACAAAACACCGCCATGTATTGTAGCGCCTGCAACATGCATCATTAATTTATTAAATTTCAGCAAAACAGAGCCTTCGTTGTTTTCCCTTGGCACATCAGGTTTATCAATATCCCAGCTTAAAGGGTTTGTAACCACCGCGGTAAAATTTTCATTCTGTACAAATGGTGTAAGATAACCATTTTCCATGGTGCGCCAGGTACAAAAACAACCTGTTTGCGATGGCTTGTTGCACGGCAGAATATTTGTAAAATAGTTTGGCTGCACTGCAATGCCAACAATATAAGCGGCAACCAACCGGGCTTGCAGGGGCTTGCCATCAAAAAATTCTTTAAGCAGCCGTTTAGCATGCGTAGTGCCCTGGCTATGCGATGCAATAATAATGGGCCTGCCATTGTTATAGTGCTGCAGGTAATACTCAAATGCGGCTTTAACATCGTCGTAGGCCTCATTTAAAGCAGTTAGGGCCGAAACAGTATCGGTAGTATAATATGCGTTTAAATTTGCCTGCCTGTACCGGGGTGCGAAAACACGCCCCGCAATATTGAAGATACTTGCCTGGTATAATATGGTGCCTTTATCTGTTTTGCTATTTATTGCCGAATCGGTAACTGGCGCATTCCAGCCAAAAGGCTGCTTTGCATCAACGTAGGTAGTTGGATGGATGAAGAAAACATCTACCGCAGAATCCAGGTGAAAATCTGCTTTTAAAGGCTCCGGAACGCTGTCAGATGGGTCGTATTTCCAGGGGTGGGCCGCCCAGTTATCAAGGTTACTATAATCGGGTGTGTTAGATTGGGCATTTATTGAAACTGTATATAAAAAAGCGATACTAAAAATACATACTCTGAGTAATGCTATTTTTAAACCATCCATTACATTCATTTTAAACTTTAACATCATATATCTGCATTAGCTTAAGTAATACCCCATTTGTCCATCCAAAACCATCCTGTGAAGGATATTCACCGCCTCCTGCCAAAAGATGGGTATCAACCACATTATATTTTTCCATCAGCTTGCCCGTTGCCTTATATACTTTTATATTAAGCTTTATCCAGCGCTTTGCTATTTCTGCAGCCAGGCTAAACATACCATATTGTTCCAGCCCTTTTATCACTATATATTGCAAAGGCGCCCACCCGTTAGGGCTATCCCATTGCTGGCCCGAAGTTTCTGTTGTAGTTGCGCACCCACCCTGCTTTAGCAATTGTACATGCAACACAGCAGATGCTTTTTCTGCCTGCCCAACCGTGGCTATGCCAAAGAATAACGGAAACATCCCTGCCAGGGTTATATTGTCCTTCTTAATCCCTTCCTTATAATCATAATCTGTATAAAAGCTTTGCCCGTCATTCCAACAATATTTTTGTATAGCTGTTTTACGTTTGGCGGCCAATGAATAATATACTGCTGATTCCTGCTTTTTATTTGCAAATTTATATGCTTCGGCCAGTGTTTGCTCTAAAAAGTATAATAAACAGTTCAGGTCAACAGGAATAATATCTGTTGTATGGATACTTGCAAACGAATTGCCATCTTTAAACCACCGGGTACTAAAATCCCAACCAGATTCTGCTGCAGCACGTAAGTGCCGGTATATTTCACAGGGGTTTTTGCCAGACTGGTGCGCCAATTCAATATCTTCTTTATATGCCTCGGGCCGCGGTGTATCGTGTTCATCCCAATAGCGGTTTAGCAAAGCTCCGTCGGGCATACATATTACTCTGTCAATTGCGTTATTATGCTCATTAAGGGCTTCTCTGCTCTTCATCCAAAAATTATATTCCTTTTCAAGCTGCGGCAAATATTTAACAAGTACGTCATTGCCTTTTTCTTCCCTGAGCAGTTGTATTATTAAAGCATAAAATGGAGGCTGCGACCTGCCTTTAAAATAAACGCGGTTACCATTGGGCACATAGCCTATTTTATCAATAAGGTACGAAAAATTATCTGCCATATTTTGAATCATCTCTATCCTGCGCGAAACCTGCAAACCCAATATGGTAAAATAACTATCCCAATAGTATATTTCTCCAAACCTGCCACCGGGCACAATGTATGGGTTGGGCAATGGTATTAATGAACTCTTTTCATTATCCGGTACACGCGTAAGCACATCCCACAAATGCTCAATATGTTTTTGAATAGGTTCTGTAACATCTGTTTTATAATTACTTGCATAAACATGCGGCAGGGAAAAGTTTTCCTTCACAAAAGCCTTTAAGCTGAAAGAAGGCAGGTTTTTTTCGTGCAGGTATTTTTCATATATCTTATCAAGCGGATATTTTGGCAAACAATCCGGGAATGTTTTGCCATCGGGAAAAACCTGTTGAAGCTGCACTTCCTTAAAAAGATCACCGAGCTCGTAAATTGCCTCAATTTGCATGAATATAAATTTTCTATCGTTTCACGGGTTAGATAATTGTGAGGGGTTATAAAAAATATTAAACAATACCATCAACCAATGGAACTGAAGACGGCATATTACTGATTATAGATTTTTTTTGCTGTTTTCTAAAAAGATAAAGTAAAATAAATAAGATGGTAATGGGGATCAAGGCAAAATACATTGCCGTTTGGCCGCCTTTTCCTTCGAATAAACGCCCCATTATAAGTGAACCCGTACTACCGCCCAATGCAGAAAAAATGATAATGAGGCCGGACATTAACCCATGTTTTGGCTTAGGCAAAGAGCTTAATATTATGGAATTTATAGCCGGGTAAATAGGCGCTAAAACCAAACCAATTATAGGGAATACAAATGCAATTAAAGGGATATCTTTTAATGCATTTATACCTGTTCCTTTATAATCTGTCATAAATTGTTTAATTACCGGCATAGTAAATAATATAATTGCAGAGGCCAATATTAAGCACGCAGTGAGTACCACAAACCAATTCAGTTTCCGTAATAAGATACCTGCCAAAAAACGGCCTATCGCTGTGGAGCCCGCAAGAATACTTGTCATTTGAATACTTAATGCAGAAGAGATCAATAAAACCTTATTATAAAAAGTGGGCAGGAAATTTTGAATACTCTGTTCTATCAATACGTAAAAAAATGCGGATCCAATAAATGTTATTACAATTGGTGTAACCATTAGTTTAAACATGTCGCCAAACTGATATAACAAAGGTTTACTCTCATTATTTTTTACAGAAGACTCATCAAGCGGGGCTGTAAGTAACAATATAAACGCTACGAGTGAAATAGCGCCAAGCACATAATATACATGGAACCAGTAAGTTGAATGCGGGTCGCTGTTTTTATTTACAAAGTAGCTGAAAATAAAATACCCGGTAAGGTTACCTATCATAAAAAATGATTCGAGAAAATTCATCAGGCTAATATGTTCATTTGAATTTTTTGTAACAATACCAAGTGTGCTATATACCGACATTTTTATTAAAGCAAAGCTCGCGCCGGTAGCGATAAAAAGTAATTTAGTGGCAAAAAAACTGGCAGCAAATGTCATTGTAAAGCATATAACTGTAATAAAGCCAAGTGCCAGCAACATTGCTTTTTTGTAACCGATACGGGTAATGTAAGATGCTACAAGAAATGAAACCACCGCTATACTTATATCTTTACAAGGGTCAATCCACGCAGCATATTTAGGAATAATGCCAAAATTATTTTGCACTTGCAGAATAACAATTCCCGAACTATTTAATAAAATAGCAAAAACAAAATAATTTAAGAAAAGGGACAGCTTTATTTTCCAGTTTTGCATGGCAAACGTTATATTTAGAACGATGAATGTACAATTAAATCTTATATAACTTTTGCATCTTATGGCAGCTAATAAATACCGGAAATTACGTTTGGATGCTTAGTTATACCAGGGGATGAAAATAAAAGGTTGCAAAAAAATAAAAGTATATACTGAGTGCGTCTTTTTAAAAGGATGTACAGGCTTAGTGCAAAGAAGGAATGTTCTTTACTTAATTCAGTAATACGCTTATACTTACTTAAATTAAATAAAAGAACATTCCTAAAGACTGCCAATTTATAAACAACCATGATCCAAAAACCCGGATTAATGAAAAAAGCAGGACGATACACATCTTCCGCAACACGGCCGGAAATTATCCTCCTGCTTTTACGGTTAAAGTGATAACAAAGTAAAGTTGCTATTTCTTTCTTAAAATACCTTCATCTATATTTACTTCTTTTTCATCCATATTAAGGTAAAACCCGTAATTTACAATTCATTTATATTAATACAATGAAAGTTGAGTTTGAAATAATTCACCCCGATGAAGGAAGCTCTTTTAAACTGCTGCACCAAAAAGTACAGGCAGAATCATATGCCTGGGAATACCACTACCACCCCGAATATGAAATTGTATGCGTACCCTATGGATATGGAACGCGGCATGTAGGCAACCACTTTTGCAATTACCAGGACGGAGACCTGGTTTTTATAGGCCCTAATTTGCCACATTCCGGTTTTGGGCTTAATGCCCACGCCCTGCACGAAGAAGTTGTAGTGCAAATAAAGCAGGATGTATTAAGCGGCTCATTGCTTATGCTGCCGGAAATGACTTCCATCAACAACCTTCTGGAGAAAGCAAAATGCGGAATACATTTTACAGGCAGCACCAAAGAAAAAGTAACAAAACGGTTATTAAAGCTTTCAAAGCTTTCGCTTTTTGAACGTTTTATTGAGCTGGCTTATATTTTACAGCTAATGGCAAGTTCAGGAGAGTATGAACTGCTTAACCCCGAGATAATGCTGCCTGCCGCTATGAAAAGAAATAATGTGCGCCTGCAGGGCATTTTTACCTATGTAGAGCAGCATTTTTTTGAAGAAATAGATATACAAAAGGTTGCATCGCTCGCCAATCTTTCAGTGCCCTCTTTTTGTACCTATTTTAAAAAGATAATGAAAGTTACCTTTACCGATTTTCTTAACCAATACCGCATACAACGTTCGTGCATCTTATTGCAGCAGGATAAAACAATAGCTGAAACCTGTTTTGAATGCGGATTTAATAACGTTACTTATTTTAATAAGGTATTTAAAAAATTTATAAATGCCACTCCATCGGAGTTCAAGAGAATGAAAATGACTACTACAAAATATCAATAACGGATGACATCCTTCGGAAGGATGTCGTCCGTTATTGCTTATTGAATAACTTTTTCTACCCTTATGCCCGCATTTAAAATATTTTGCAATGGGTCTTCCCTCATAACCTGCTGCAGCTGAAAAGTATAATTACCTTTTTTTAATTTTACAGGCTTATTTGTAATAAGCATCCTGTGCTCAATAACGTCGTCCATCGTAGTGCCAAGCCATCCCAGCCTATTATCGCCAAGCTTAAAGTTTTGCTGCACCGTTGTTGCGGTATCTCCCGGGGGCATCATACTTATATTAAGCCATATATTGTTATAGTGGTATGCATCAGTATGCCTTAGCACAGCGAAAATGTTATAATACGCCGATGTATCCTGTATTTCAAAAACAAAATTCGGGCAATTAGAGGATGCCCATGCATGATCGCTGAACGTTGCTGTTTTTTCAAACACTCCTATTGTATTGCAAGCCTGCAATACAATAGCCAACACCCCGATAAAAATAATTTTCTTCAACCCTAAAAAATTATGGTAGATAAATAGTATTACAGAACATTCAATATTTGTTCTTTTGCTTTTTCAAGTTCGTCTTTCATCATCACTACAGCTTTCTGCACTTCTGCATCATATGCTTTTGAGCCCGTGGTGTTAATTTCCCTGCCTATTTCCTGCAAAATAAATGAGAGTTTCTTTCCCTTTACAATTTCTTTATCGTGCAATATGGAACGAAAATAGTCGCAATGATTTTTTAAGCGTACCCTTTCTTCGCTTATATCAATTTTTTCAATGTAATAGATTAGTTCCTGCTCCAGCCTGTTAGGGTCATAATTCTCTTTTCCAACATTTTCTTCCAGCACTCTCTTAAGGCCGTCCCTTATTTTTTCACGGCGCCTGGGCTCAAGCAGGGCAACAGAAGTTTGCTGCTCTTCAATACTGTTTATACGGTCTATCAAATCTTTTTCAATGCTTTGGCCTTCTTTATGCCTGTGATGGTTTAAATGACCTATAGCCTGTTCCAATAATTTTTTAAATGCGGCCCATTCATCTTCGCTTAACATTTCAGTGGAGGGGGTAATAACATCCGGCAGTTTAAGCAGGGTACTCAATACATTATCCATATTTATGTGCAGTTCTTCAGCCAGTTCCACCACCTGCGTATAATAAGCCTTTAATAATTCTGTATTTATAACAACGGGTTTCGCACCGCCGTTTTGCTTAATGGTAATAGTACATTCAATGCTGCCGCGCATAAGCCCCTCGTTCAAAACATTGCGTACATCAAACTCGTAGGGTTTAAGCAATGCAGGTAATAATAAACGTATATCGTACTGCTTACCGTTAAGTGATCTTACTTCAACCAAAAAAACTTTTTCGTTAATAGTTTGCTCCGCTCGC
>JABDFW010000064.1:3159-19326 GCA_013286305.1 Bacteroidota bacterium | reverse complement strand
TGGCGGATATAAATCCATTATGCTTTTCAATTATTTTTTTGCAAATTGACAAACCCATGCCCGTCCCTTCAAATTCATGATAGCTGTGCAGCCGTTTAAAAACAACAAATATATCTTCTGCATACTTTTCGTCAAATCCAATGCCATTGTCTGAAATAAATATTTTATAAAACGCAACGCCGCCTGAACCATTTTTTACAGAGAGGTGCTCGGCCTGCGGCACTTTTTCGGTGTATATATTTATACGGGGGGCTTCATCTTTCTTTTTAAATTTCAGTGCATTGTTTATCAGGTTATAAAAAAGCTGGCGCATCAGCGAGGGAATTGCATATATATTCGGAAGCTGGTCTATATTGATGCGTGCTTTTGTTTCATTTACTTTTATTTCTAATTCTCCAATAACATCTTTAACAATAAAGTTCAGGTCTGTTTCTATAAAATCATTTATTGCAATATGATGTCTTGAATATTGCAAAAGATCATTGATCAGTTGCTGCATTCTTTTTGATGAATCAAGTATTTTTTGTGTGTACCTGTCCGCGTCATCCTTTACTTTAATACCTTTTAAAAGCATGTCGCCAAAAACCATGATCTTCCTTAATGGTTCCTGCAGGTCATGTGAAGCAACAAATGCAAAGCGGTCAAGTTCCTCATTCACAGATCTTAAATGATTATTATTCCAAACTAATTGTTCATTCAGTTGCTTTATTTTTTCTTCGGAAGCCCTTCGCTCTTCAATTTCCCTTAACAGGAATTCGTTAGATGCCAGTAATTGCCTTTCATGCTCAGTCAGCTGCTGGTTCTTGCGGTACAGGTCAACAAAAACGCCCACCTTCATTTTCAGTAATTCCGGGTTTACGGGTTTATATATATAATCAACCCCGCCTGTTTTGTAGCCTTTAAAAATATATTCATCCTCGCGGCTGTGGGCAGTTATAAAAATAATGGGGATGTTTTTTAGCTTATCCCGTTCATAGATCAGCGCAGCAGTTTCAAAGCCACTCATACCCGGCATCTGTACATCCATCAATATAAGCGAAAAATCCTGCTGGTTCAATAATATCTTCAAAGCTGCGCGCCCTGAATTTGCTTTTACAATAACATAATCCTCCCTGTCTAATATTGACTCAATTGATAAGAGGTTATCCTCCCGGTCATCAACTACAAGGATCTTTATTTCAGACGTAGCATGCAAATATTCTTTCTTTAGGTGTTAAAACCGGTTCATTTATATAGCCAAATACGCATTAAAGACAGTAGCTGGTCTATTTTTAAAGGTTTGGTAATATAATCAGATGCGCCTGCTTCTATACATTTTTCCCTGTCACCCTTCATAGCCTTTGCTGTTACTGCAATAATAGGAAGAGAATTGTTCTTGTGCTCGCGGCGTATTTTTTGTGTCGTTTCATAACCATCCATTTCAGGCATCATAATATCCATCAGCACAATATCAACAGTACTGTTCTCACTAAGAATACTCATTGCTTCTTTGCCACTCTCTGCGGTTATCGTATTAATACTATATCTTTCAAACGCGGTGGTAAGCGCAAAAAGGTTACGTACATCATCATCTACAACCAAAACATTCTTATTGCTTAATACATCCTTTTGTGAGCGAAGGTTCTCAATCAGCTTTCTTTTTTCAGGCAGCAGGTCATTGTGGTCAATATGAAGCTGCATTACGGTTTCCTCCAATAGTAAATCAAGTGAGTTTACGTCTTTAAGCAGTATCCTGTTGGCATACTGTTTAAGTTTTGATTTTTCTTTGGGTGCAAAGTCTTTGGCAGAATAAATAATAATAGGGGTCATCTGCTGCTTATTAATATTATTTATTTCCATAATAAAATCCAGCCCTGGTATATCCGGCAACATATAATCAACGGTAATGCAATCATATATATTGTCCCTGATTAACTCCATTGCCTCCCTGCCTGAAGAAGCGATCTCTATATTTATCAACTCGCCATTGTCAAGTATTCTCGCTATTTGTGAAGAATCCAGCTCATTGTCTTCTACTATCAGCACTTTTTTAACCTTGCGGTTATTCTGCTCAACTATATCCCTGAACAATACGGATAAAGCTTCAGTTTTTAATGGTTTAAGATTAAAGCTTCTTGCCCCGCGCTGCATAGCAAGCAGCCTGTTCTCTTCACCGGAGATAAGATGAATTGGGATATGCCTGAAATTAATATCATTTTTAAACAGGTCAAGCACCCTCCACCCGCTTGCATCAGGCAGTTTTACATCAAGTGTTACCGCAATCGGGTTGTATTTGTTGGTAAGGTCGAATACATCTGCAAAGCTGGTGGCCACTACTATCTTCAATTCCATTTCATGTGCCTTCTCAATCATTATCTTGCCAAACCGTATGTCATCTTCAATAACCAGCACTACTTTATCTGTCGCAATAATATTATTACGGTCATCACCTATGTCGTTAATTATTTCGTTCAATGCGTCCAGGTCTTTTGTGTCAGTCACCTTTATGGTAGGCACAGATTGTATTACCTGGTCGCTGGTTGTTTCATAAAGCTTATACTCGCTGGCCTTTAAGCTGGTTTGCTTTTCTTTCTTTAACATTGTTGGACTGTACTCAATTGGCAGGAACAATGTAAAGGCGCTTCCTATGCCAACTTCGCTTTCCAACTCAATTGAACCGCCCAAAAGGTCTGCAAGGCCACGGCTGATTGATAATCCCAAACCGGTACCGCCATATTTACGGCTGGTAGAGCCTTCAGCCTGCTGGAAGGCTTCGAAAATGATGTTTTGTTTGTCTTTGGAAATTCCTATACCGGTATCCCTTATTTCAAAAGCAACTACACGGCCGGCGCTTTCTAAGCTTGGGTTGCTTTGTTTCCAGTTGTGGCTTGCCTGGTAAATGCGTAATTTAACCTCTCCCTTATCTGTGAATTTAAACGCATTGGACAGAAGATTCTTGAGTATTTGGTGCAGCCTTTGTGCATCTGTTTCCAAACTTCCGGGCAATTTTTCATCTATTTCAATACTAAAGCGTAAATTCTTGCTTTCAGAAACATGCTTGAAGGTTGTTTCAACAAATGATGTAATATCATAGAACCTTAGATTTACAAAGTCGGTTGAAATATAACCGGATTCTATCTTGGACAAGTCAAGAATATCATTTATCAACTGTATCAGGTCATCACCGCAGCTATGAATGGTTTTTGCATAACGAACCTGCTTATCATTCAGGTTGCCTTCATGGTTCTCATATAATTGCTGGGCAAGGATGAGAAGCGAGTTTAACGGCGTACGCAACTCATGCGACATATTTGCAAGGAACTCTGATTTGTACTTTGATGTAAGCTGCAACTGTTCCGCTTTTTCTTCCAGCGATTTTCTTGCTTCTTCCACTTCTTTGTTCTTTCCTTCCACTTCTTCTTTTTGCTTTACCAGCAAGTGCGCCTTATCCTGCAATTCTTCATTTGTTCTTCTAAGCTCATCGGCAAGCGACTGGGATTGTTCAAGCAGGTCTTCTGTTCTTGAGTTCGCCTCAATAGTATTTAACACGATACCGATACTTTCTGTTAACTGGCTTAAAAAGTCAAGGTGCGTTTCATTAAAGGCATCAAACGAAGCAAGCTCTATTACCGCCTTAATTTCTGTTTCAAATAATACAGGCAGCACTATTAAATTTAATGGTGAAGCTTCGCCAAGGCCGGAGCTGATCTTTACATAATCCTTAGGCACATTTGACAACAATATCCTTTCCTTTTCCAGGGCGCACTGGCCAACCAATCCTTGCCCCAGCGCAACCTCGCGTGAAATATTTATTTCATCGCCGTAAGCATAAGCCGCAAATAATTTTAATTTGGGGTTTTGCTGGTTCTCTTCCTGCTCAAGTATGTAGAACATGCCTTTCTGCGCATTCACCACCTGGGCAAGTTCAGAGAGTATGCGCCGTGTTACCGTATTAAGGTCTTTTTGCCCCTGCAGCATTTGCGTAAACTTGGCAAGGTTCGATTTCAGCCAGTCCTGCTCCTGGTTACGCAACGTTGTTTGTTTAAGGTTGGCGATCATTTGGTTGATGGTATCTTTTAATTCTTCCACCTCGCCTTTTGCTTCCACGCGTATCATTTGGGTAAGATCGCCTTTTGTAACCGCAGATGCCACTTCGGAGATGGCACGCACCTGTGTTGTTAAGTTTTCTGCGAGCTGGTTTACATTTTCTGTAAGGTTTTTCCATATACCTGATGCACCTGGTACACTTGCCTGGCCTCCCAATCTTCCTTCAACGCCCACTTCGCGGGCAACAGTTGTTACCTGGTCGGCAAACACAGCAAGGGTATCAATCATTTCATTGATTGTTTCGGTCAACTGTGCCACCTCACCGCGTGAAACAATAGATAATTTTTGTTTTAAGTTCCCGGTTGCCACCGCTGTTACCACTTTTGCGATACCACGAACCTGGTTGGTAAGGTTAGATGCCATCATGTTTACGGAGTCGGTCAAATCCTTCCACGTACCTGCCACACCCTGTACTTCTGACTGGCCCCCCAATTTACCTTCCGTGCCTACCTCACGTGCAACGCGCGTTACTTCAAATGCGAATGAGTTTAACTGGTCAACCATCGTATTGATGGTGTTTTTAAGATCGAATATTTCTCCCTTTACGTCAATGGTTACTTTCTTTGAAAGGTCGCCGGATGCCACCGCCTTTGTTACTTCGGCAATGTTACGTACCTGCGAAGTAAGGTTACCGGTCATCTGGTTTACTGAGTCCGTAAGGTCTTTCCATGTACCTGCAACACCCGGCACAAATGCCTGTCCTCCAAGTTTACCATCAGTACCAACCTCACGGGCAACACGGGTAACTTCTGATGCAAACGCCCTTAATTGGTCAACCATTGTATTAAGCGTTTCTTTCAACTGGAGTATCTCACCGCGCACGTCCACCGTGATCTTACGGGACATGTCGCCATTTGCCACCGCAATAGCCACATCCGCAATGTTTCTTACCTGGGCTGTAAGGTTGCCGGCCATTTGGTTTACTGAGTCTGTTAAGTCCTTCCATGTACCACCCACACCCGGCACATTTGCCTGGCCACCCAATTTACCTTCCGTACCTACTTCACGGGCAACACGGGTTACTTCAGATGCAAATGCACGAAGCTGTTCCACCATCGTGTTGATCGTGTTTTTCAACTCTAATATTTCACCCTTTACGTCCACCTCAATTTTACGGCTAAGGTCACCGTTTGCCACCGCGGTTGTTACTTCCGCAATGTTTCTTACCTGAGAGGTAAGATTTGAGGCCATGATATTTACTGAGTCCGTTAAGTCTTTCCAAAGCCCTTCCACGCCCGGTACATCTGCCTGTCCGCCGAGTTTACCTTCGGAACCTACTTCACGCGCCACGCGGAATACCTCAGAGCCAAATGAATTCAACTGGTCAACCATCGTATTGATGGTATTTTTCAATTCAAGTATCTCTCCCTTTACATCCACCGTAATTTTACGGGAAAGGTCGCCTTTTGCCACGGCTGTTGTTACCTCGGCAATATTACGCACCTGTGCTGTAAGGTTACTGCCCATCTGGTTAACGGATTCTGTTAAGTCTTTCCACGTACCACCCACGCCCTGCACTTTTGCCTGCCCGCCTAATTTACCTTCCGTACCTACTTCAAGCGCCACACGCGTAACTTCTGATGCAAAGGAGTTTAACTGGTCAACCATCGTGTTAATGGTTTTCTTAAGCTCTAATATTTCCCCTTCCACGTTTACCGTGATCTTTTTAGAGAGGTCACCGTTTGCCACCGCTGTTGTTACCTCGGCGATGTTACGCACCTGCGCAGTGAGGTTACTACCCATTTGGTTCACGGAGTCTGTAAGGTCTTTCCAGGTACCGCCTACGCCCTGTACTTTTGCCTGTCCACCCAGTTTACCCTCCGTACCTACCTCGAGCGCCACACGGGTTACTTCCGAAGCGAATGAGTTCAACTGGTCCACCATTGTATTAATGGTGTTTTTCAATTCGAGTATCTCACCTTTAACGTCTATGGTTATTTTGCGTGATAAGTCGCCTGTTGCCACAGCTGTTGTTACCTCGGCAATGTTACGTACTTGCCCTGTAAGGTTTGATGCCATTTGGTTTACGGAATCAGTAAGGTCTTTCCATACACCGCCTACACCTTTTACCGTTGCTTGCCCCCCCAATTTACCTTCGGAACCAACTTCCCTTGCCACACGCGTAACTTCCGCGGAGAAGGAGTTAAGCTGATCCACCATTGTATTGATCGTATTCTTTAATTCAAGTATCTCTCCCTTTACATCCACCGTGATCTTACGGGAAAGGTCACCACGTGCCACCGCCGTTGTTACTTCGGCAATATTGCGCACCTGGCCTGTAAGGTTTGATGCCATTTGGTTAACAGATTCGGTAAGGTCTTTCCAGGTACCGCCCACACCTTGTACTTTTGCCTGGCCGCCAAGCTTGCCCTCCGTACCAACTTCCAGCGCCACACGTGTTACTTCTGATGAGAATGAATTTAACTGGTCAACCAGCGTATTAATCGTATTTTTTAATTCAAGTATTTCTCCCTGCACATCCACCGTGATCTTCTTTGAAAGGTCGCCTTTTGCAACAGCCGTTGTTACTTCGGCAATATTGCGCACCTGCGCTGTAAGGTTACCGGCCATTTGGTTTACGGAATCGGTAAGGTCTTTCCACACACCCGCAACACCTTTTACTTTTGCCTGGCCACCCAGTTTGCCCTCAGAGCCTACTTCGCGGGCAACACGCGTTACCTCCATTGAAAACAGGTTTAGCTGTTTCACCATGTCATTTACTTCGGTGGCTATCCTGGCAAACTCACCCTGTAAAATATGATCGCCTATCTGCAAGGGCATTTCCTGGGAAAGGTTGCCTTTTGCCACAGAACTTATTACGTGCGCTATTTCAACAGTGGGGTGAACAAGGTCTGTTATAAGTGTATTTATGGAAAAAACCGCTGTATTCCATGAACCCCTTGCAGATGTGGGAAGCTGTACCCTGTGGTTTAATTTACCCTGTTTGCCAATGGTATTCCTGGCAAGCGTTAACTCCTCAACCAATGCTTCATTAAGCGAAATAATTTCATTCAGGGTGTCACAGATCTTTCCGCTTACGCCTATCTTATCCATTGGCATACGAACGCTAAAATTCCCACTTTTTACCTCGGCTAAAACCTTGAGTAATTGGCGGTTATCCAGTTCCTCCAGGGGTGCGAAATTATCCCGCTTTGCCCGCTGCTTACCATTGCCGTTGGTTTTAGTGGAGGAAACCGCATCAATTATTTGAGTATCAGGGGGTAAAATCGCCGCGGGGTGGCCATTGCCTCCCGGGTGTTTCTTTATGGTTTTCATGGCAACTAAATTGATTACCCCAAACCTACAAAAAAGTTGGTTTTAAAAAAACAATTACATTTAAAAAATTAAAAAAACAAAAGGTTAGCTATCTTTAGCAGAATAACCAAAACTGTTTATGGCAATCAGGAATGTGTCCTCTTTAAATAATTCCGATAAGTTTCTAATGATAGCGGAAGATGATCTTGATGACCAGGAATTATTAAGAGAGGCATTACTCACGATTGACCGCTCTTTACATATTGAGTTTCTTACAAATGGGAAAAGATTAATTGAAAGCCTTGAAAACCTTGCCACAGCCCAACTTCCCCAAATAATTATTTTGGACTATAACATTCCTCAAATGAATGGGGTGGAGGTACTTAAGATCTTAAATATAGATGAACGTTACAAACATATTCCTAAACTTATCTGGAGCACTTCCAGTTCTTATTTAAATAAAACGCTGTCTTTACAAAATGGTGCAACGGATTATATTGTAAAGCCTTCAGATTTTGGTTCTTTCAAAAAAATCGCGTCATTCATCCTGTCGTTTATTTTATAACAAATAGTTCAGATTTTTTTGTCATCCCAACTGCACGCGCCTGGCGCCGGCATCATTTATTAAGGCAGGTATCCGTTGCTCAAATAATCCCGGGCAATCTGTATGCCCCGCAAGAATATCCTGGTGGCCTTTTATGGGCAACACCTGTACTCCCCGCCATTTCATTAACCAGGCACATAGCTCAACCAGTGCTGTATATTGCATGGCTGTTACCTGGTCGCTTTGGCGGTTATCGCCTTCCATCTCAATACCAAACCAGGTAAGGTTTACCGAGCCATCGCTGCTTATGGCATGCGATGCCTGTACTACACGTCCTGCGCGTGCTGCTTCGTATGAGCCATGCCGCCCTTCCAATATTAAGCCGCCGCGGCTTATAGTAAAATGCTGGCCGGTATCGGCCCAATGATTTTCAACCATGTGGGTGTTCTGAATACTTTGTGCCAGTTGGGCTGCCGCCTGCATTTCTGCATCGCCTGTCAATGGGTCCCTGTTAGCGCTTTGTGTATTATGTATTACAATGCCTGCGGCAGGGTTTTGAGCAAAATAACTAACGCTAGCAGGGGCAGCGCCCCACTGGTCAGTTGTAATAACCGTTGGCTCAGAATTACCAGACGGCCCATTGAAAGTTGAAGCCGCAGCAGGTGTAATAAAGCTTTCGCTGGTGCCTGTAATAGTAATTATCACGTCATCATCAGTGTTTAATCCAAGGGCTGCAGCAAGCCCGGGCGAAAGGTCGGCAACCCTGCCGGTATCTGTATTTGGGCCCCAGTCAACAGGGCTCGCCTGCTCAACCTGCCCGGTGCTTACACTTTGTACAAACGCCAATACATTACGGAGAAAAGAGCGGCTAGTAACGGTATAATCCCAACGGCATGCAAGGTAAAATTTATCAGGGTTAAGCCTGCGCCCAAGCCCTGTTGTGTCTGGTGGCTGATCAGATAAAAAAAGGCCTTCAAACCTTGGGTCCGTCAGGTCTTGCGGGTCAAATAAAGCTAATCCTTCAGACGGGCTCATACCGGTATCCATCGGGCCGCCAAATGTGCTCATACTGCCCTGTACCTGAAATACCGCGGGTGTTACCGTATTTTGGCCGGGGGCATCTGCATGGTCCGTATTGCCGGGAAATGGTGTTACGACGCTATTGCCGGTTGTGTTGTCTGTGCCTGGTGTAAGCATAGATGTGTTTTTTTAGTTAGCGTTTTGTACTGATCAATTACATAGAACTAAGTTATCCTTTAAGATATGTTCTGCAACAAGATAATAATAGAATTTGGCAGATGCAAGCTTTTATTCATAAGTTTTTTGGGGAGAATAAAATTAGCGGGATAATAAACCCGCCGCTGCTTTTTTCCTTAGCCGAAATTACTGGAAAAAATTTTACCGTCAGTTTACCGATTACCTATACGATGATTTAGATTTATATGATGGCTATACCGGTAGTGTTGTTAAAAATCTTCGCACTTTTTTTAATTACCTTATTGCTGAAAAACAACTTCCGGTGGGTCAGTTTCATAAACAGTTTTTTATACCCAAGGAAGAAATACCCATTGTGGCGCTTATGCCCGAACAATTACTATTTTTAATACATGATAAGGAGTTTGAAAAAAGTCTTCCTCCTGCACTGCAGCGTACTAAAGATGTATTTGTATTTGGCTGCACGGTTGGCCTGCGTTACAGTGATTTAAGCAGCCTGACCACCGGAAATATTGAGCACCAGGCAGGTGGCTGGTACTTAAAAGTGAACAGCCAAAAAACAAATACCCATACAAGCATACTACTGCCCCAATATGCAGTTGAGATAATAAAAAAAAATACAAAGAGCAGGAAAAAGCAATTGCTGCCTATATTAAGCAAATTCAACTTTAATAAACAGCTGAAAATGATAGCGGAAAAAGCCGCCTGGACACATATTATTGCCCGCACCAGGCAAAAGAGGGGCAAGGCGTGTGCGCAAGTAAAAGAAAGTAGCCAGGAACAATACCGTTTTTGCGACATAATAAGCAGCCATACCATGCGCCGGACTGCAATTACTACCTTGCTTAGCCTCGGTATGCCGGAATTACTGGTACGCAAGGTTAGCGGCCATGCCCCCAATAGTAAAGAGTTTTTTAAATATGTAGCCCTTAGCCAACAATATCTTGATAATGAAACAAACAGGGCCTATAACATCCTTTCACAAAACAATAATAGTCATAATTTGCCTGCAAAAATTACCGTTTAAACTGCATTTTTTTGCATAAAAATGCATAAGTTGCAGTACAAAAGTTCTTTGAATGTTAACAATATCAGCAAGTTAGCTGTATAGGATTACTATCCGTTCGGAATGGTAGAACCTGCCAGGCAATTTACCGCTACAAACAGCACTGGGTATAGGTTTGGCTTTAATGGCAAAGAGAAGAGTGATGAAATTGAAGGCAGCGGAGTTGACTATGATTATGGAGCGAGGATTTATGATGCTAGGGCGGGGAAGTTTCTGAGCGTTGACCCGATGAATCATAAATATCCAAGTGAAACTCCGTATCATTTTGGAGGCAATAATCCAATTAATTATGCTGATATAGGGGGAGCGGACACTATTAAATTTTGCAATCTCTCAACAATTTACCCCCCACTGACGTCTAATTTAGACGGCTTAGTCAAAGCACCTGGAGTGACTGTAACAAACAAATATTTGATCACACCTGCAAAAGGAAAGGATGTCTTTTTATATATTGTAGTTAGACAAATGGTGTCAGCAAACGGTACTGTTTCCACTCCATATCATCAAGAAACTCGCTTTTATCCCAACAACGGTTTTGCTGATAACGGTGTTTATGATGATGATGACGGGGACCTCATTGCATTTAGGCGAATATGCCCGGCTGATTTGGCTACTTATCTTGAGTTGAAGGACCCGAAAGAATACGGTGGGTTGAAGTTAGATATTGCATTCCAGCATCTTTCTGATAAAATTCAATTTGTAGGAAGGCTTACTATAGCTGTCTTAGCCGCCGGAGAAAGTCTTGAATTCTCCGATCCAGAAGAGGCTGTCGCTTTTAGAGACTTATCTTTGCAAGAACAAGAGAGTGGGGGACATTTTCTTTCAAGACATGGTGCCCAAACTTCATTAAGTTCGCAATATAAGAGGGCGATTTCTGGACTGACACCAGATGGCGAACTTTTGGAGGAAACTGATGCATCCAGATTTCTTTCACATCGAAAGGAACTTGATGCTGTGAATGCAGCCAAAGCAAGATATGCAAAAACTGGTGAAAAAGCATTTACGATGGAAATGAAGCAAAATATTGGTGAAGGTTATTTAGAAGGTGGCGGCAAAAACAGTTATAAAGTTACATCTAAAGTGAGAGCAGTTTTTGATAATAATGGAAAATTAAAAACACTTTATCCAGTTTTAAGATGATAACAATAAATCCAATTTACATAGACTATGTTTTAACTCCCCTTGTTGGGGGTGGAGATGACGCGAAAGAAATCGCTATTTATTCCGTTTATCAAACTGATATAGAAGATGATGTTAAGTTGCTCGCAAAAAATATATTATTGCCTGAATTTATCAAACAACATAAGCAATTTAAGGAAGCGATAAAAAATTCGCTTGCTTATTATCTTATATATAATGAAAAAATAGATTTTAAATCGGTTTTAATATCATCTTTACTTCCTATTAAAACACCAAAAAATCCTATGCTATTTTTCCAATGGATATGGGATGTTTTTTTTGAAAATGAAACAATAGATTACATTAAAAACAAAATTGTTGTTGAAGATTTCGATATTAATGCACCATATAATCTTTTGACTAAAATTGGTGGATATAAGAATTAAGTAATGCGTTGCGCATTTCTCGGGGACTGCGAGGTAAAGTGTACCAATTTTAGAACATTTTAAATGAAGCAAAAACAGGTGAGATTTAATTTTGCAGGGTACAAGAATAGGCTTACAAGCAGAGCATGAATCTTCAGATCTTTATTGCGCAGTAAAATTCATACAAATGAAAATCCTTCTATCTTTTTTTACTGTTGGTTCTTATTATTGTGCGGCTGCAGCATTGGTCAGCAGGGGAATCAGCACATTTATGATAAATGGCACTACTCAGATGCGCGACAATCGTACTTCTAATTTAATAATAATGCCTGTACCGAATATATAGGAAAAACGGGATCTGAAATAACCTGCGGCTAATGTATATGACGAAAAAACTCTTAATCGTTCTGTTATCCTTTTCCTTACTTGGCCAAAGCAAGGTATTTAGCCAAGATACTATTCACTGGAGGCCTGATTATAAACTTAAATGGGAGGATTTTAGAGGGACTGTACCCAATACCAATTTGCAGGCATGTACCCCTACCGGAATGCATCCTTATGTCCTAAACTCAAACTCTGATAAACCCACATTAAACGTTAAGTGTTATTTTCTTACAAGAAATCTTGGCGAACGGATAGTACAAGCCATCTTATTAATCATGAACAAATACATTTTTATATTGCCGAATTATGTGCTAGAAAATTGAGAAAGGAGTTTAAAAATTATATTTATAGTGCGTCAATTACATCTCAAGATATTCTACAAATGGTCGCCAACGCACAAAAGGAATTAGCCGTAACTAATGAAAAATATGATACTGACACCCAACACTCCGCTAATAGTATTCAACAGGCTATATGGGCAAAGAAAATAAAATCAGAATTAGATATATTGGGTGAATACGATGATTAAGAAACGGCTTCTTAAAAGGGATATAAAAAAGCTGTAGTAAATTGGATGTTATCATGTGCTGCAGATGCATGGTGGAATAGTAAGGACAACGATAATGACCAATTACATGATCAAATTCCTATTGAGGCGCAGGCTATCCAGAAAAACAATATTATGATTGATTTTTTAAAAGCTAATGATTTCGTACGCAAGAGAAAAACAAAAAAGGGCATTAAAATAATACCAGATAATCGTGTTTTGAATCTTCTTAAAGCGTTGGATGATGCAAAAGATAAAAATCAGAGGGAGAGATATAAAGCAAACCAAGCTTAAAAATGATAGTAACTATATATGTTCATCGTCATACTTAAAATTGTTAGACGCAAAAGGAATGCCCGGAATTACCTTAAATAAAGAAAACAAAGGGTATTTTAAATACAATAGTTCTTGCCTGATAGAAAAAGGATTTACCTATAAAATCAAAGGATATACCCTGCATTCAATGGATACCATAACCGTAAAATTGTAACATTAGCCGCCAATATTTTTTACAACGTTGGCGGCAATAATCCTTTGTCCTCCTTACGCCTTACCTTTCAATCCACGTAAAATGTGCGCCGGTTTTATTTTCCAAACTATTTTTAATCTCAACTATTTTTAAACATTTACCAGTTTATTAGCTATAATATTCTAATCTTTTTTCTTAAAGTTCTTAGTGTAATCATCAGCGCTAAAAAAAAGAGTATTATTTGATTCCAAAAGAGTACCACCATTTGAGTGCAGAATAATTTTACCCTTATATCCAATCTCGTTCCATGTACTTAATGATATTGTACCTTTGTTATCTAATATATTCCAGCTGCCTTTAATCTTAAAAATGGTATCATTGTTATTTATAAATGTTTGTACAAAAGTTTTATCACTATAAAACTCGAAAAAGTAGTCTTCTTTTTTTTCTGACAACGAAATATACCTACCTACTACATCTTTATTTGATTGAGGATAATTCGCACATGAAAGCAATAGAATAAAGTGAATTGACAATAAATAATATTTTTTCATTTTGCTTAATTTGATGGGGAGGGAGTTTTAGATACATTTGTATTATCTTTTTTTGCTGGATTAACATTATTAAAATCTGCTTGTGTAATTTGTTTAATCCCATCCTTATTTTTCAGCTTAGTTGGGTCCAACGAAAATTTAATTTCAATCCATTGATAAGTTGTAGTTAAGGGCTTATTTTTATCACTAGCACCAGAATTTGGATCTCTGTTTTCATCTTTTACAACACCAACCTTGTCTAGGTGAAGCAATAGCGAGCCTTTATTTGTTTGATTAAAAACTAATATTGTGACAACTCCATTCTTATCTACTTCCCCTACATAAATATTGTCTGTACCCGCTATAAAAAATTGAGTTGAATTAGAACTTACGTGCTTTACTTTATCCGCAGAGTGTCCTTTGCATTGGCCTTGTGAGCAGGAAGGCACTCTGCGGCATTCAAGGTTATAAAGATAGGTTTATATCAGAAAGCTCCATATAGCTCGTTATTGGGTAAACCCCTTGTTCACCGGCTATATAAAATTTAGCAGAACTATGCAAGTAGTCCTCCGGGATATTTGCAAGCTTAGGATTGCATTTACAGGGGTTATAATGGATATACTTTAACTTTTGCTGTATAAATTCCACAGTGCGGCACTCTTTCCAGTCGAAACTTGGTTCAAACACTTCATGGAGTTTATTGCGTTTCCTATCTGTATCATTTACCATTTGCTGCATTTCGTGTATGAGAATATCTCTGTTTTTACTTTTCAATATATCAACTAATTCATAGGCCATTATTCTTTTGCCATTGCCAACTATGGTATTTATGGGTATTGGGGTATTTTTAAAAGCGATGATGGCATGCACATGATGTGGCATAATAACATAACCTATAATATAATGGCCTTCTTTTTTTAAGTGATCAAACCATTTATAAACAAGACTATAAGCTTCGCATATACTAAAAAGGGGCAGCCATTGCGTGCAGGTAAATGTAATAAAATACACACCATTATTATAGGGTATCGCTTTTCGTACACTCATGTAATAAAGATAAGCGAATTTGCCGGCATTTGTATTCTATCGGGCTGCAGTGCTAAACTTGCCGCAGAGTGCCTTCCTGCTCACAAGACATTGCTATGAGACTCTGCGGGCAAGGTTAAAATTTAGTTGACTCTGTGGAGAACTGAAGAACGGGGGAAATAAATGGCTCTGTGCAATGTTAGATAAACCCGTATGCAGATATAATTAATTGAATGTCACTTAGTTCTTCTTTAACATCTTTTGTTAATAATTTAATCTGTTCATTTAAAGTTCTGTGGTATTCTTTTAACGAAATCAAATCTGGAGTTTGAGTCTTTAAGGCATTATTTGTTAGAATTTCGAGAGTATGCTTATTTGCTGTTTTATAAATTCTGTTTTCTGAATTATCCCTTTTATTTTCTCTATCCTTAAATACTCCCATGGCAATATCCAAAAATGATTTGAGGATATCATCACATAATCTTGAAACTGCTTTATATAATTGAACCTCTAATTCCAAAGTAGTATTTTGAGGATAATTTTGTAATATTTTTTTTTGACTCCCATCTAAAAATTTAAAACATTTTACAAGAGTAGTGGCATAAATGTTGTGCATAAATTGATTTCGTAACGCCATAAAAAACTCAAGCTTCCATATATCCTTATTCTCAATTAATTTCATATCAATCAATAAGTTCATCTTACTTTATCCGCAGAGTGTCCTTTGCATTGGCCTTGTGAGCAGGAAGGCACTCTGCGGCATTCAAGGTTATAAAGATAGGTTTATATCAGAAAGCTCCATATAGCTCGTTATTGGGTAAACCCCTTGTTCACCGGCTATATAAAATTTAGCAGAACTATGCAAGTAGTCCTCCGGGATATTTGCAAGCTTAGGATTGCATTTACAGGGGTTATAATGGATATACTTTAACTTTTGCTGTATAAATTCCACAGTGCGGCACTCTTTCCAGTCGAAACTTGGTTCAAACACTTCATGGAGTTTATTGCGTTTCCTATCTGTATCATTTACCATTTGCTGCATTTCGTGTATGAGAATATCTCTGTTTTTACTTTTCAATATATCAACTAATTCATAGGCCATTATTCTTTTGCCATTGCCAACTATGGTATTTATGGGTATTGGGGTATTTTTAAAAGCGATGATGGCATGCACATGATGTGGCATAATAACATAACCTATAATATAATGGCCTTCTTTTTTTAAGTGATCAAACCATTTATAAACAAGACTATAAGCTTCGCATATACTAAAAAGGGGCAGCCATTGCGTGCAGGTAAATGTAATAAAATACACACCATTATTATAGGGTATCGCTTTTCGTACACTCATGTAATAAAGATAAGCGAATTTGCCGGCATTTGTATTCTATCGGGCTGCAGTGCTAAACTTGCCGCAGAGTGCCTTCCTGCTCACAAGACATTGCTATGAGACTCTGCGGGCAAGGTTAAAATTTAGTTGACTCTGTGGAGAACTGAA
>JABDFW010000064.1:0-3059 GCA_013286305.1 Bacteroidota bacterium | reverse complement strand
CTAAACTTGCCGCAGAGTGCCTTCCTGCTCACAAGACATTGCTATGAGACTCTGCGGGCAAGGTTAAAATTTAGTTGACTCTGTGGAGAACTGAAAAGTTTGATCAGAAAGGAGATGCCATTAAAAGAGAAAGTGAAATTAAAAGCTGGAAAAGCAGAATTAAAACTCAAAAGCTCATTGGTTTAGAGCATCCCGATCTTTAATCGGGAGGGTCGGCGGTTCGATCCCGTCAACTCCCACACTTAATGAAGCACTTAGGAAATCAATCTTAGGTGCTTTTTTCGTTTTGGCCTAACATTCGGCCTAACATGACCAAAATGAAGGTTGCTCCTTAACTCTATTTTGCTTCACCAGCAATCAAACAGCTTAATCAATAGTGGCGAGGCCTATTGCGTTACACAAACTTACGTCATCTTATCATATTTTATTAGTTGTTCCTACCCCGACATTCTTTGGCCTCTTAGTAAATTAACCGTCGAATGGCTTGATCGAACACTTCACTTTTGATGCCGATCCTCCCCAAAACCCCGGCGAGAAGCAGAAGCTTTACATTCTCCATGGCATCAAAGAGATCTTTTCCCTTCAGTGCTTTCTTTTCCAGTTCAGGATTGAAATGGGTATAATAGTTCCTGGAATCTCCAACTTCCTTTACAAACCGATCAACTTCCTGGACCCGTTCTTGAAAGTATGGGAAGGAATAAAGAGTGAACATTTACGCTAAACGTTGTTTGAGCGTCGGCTCATTGGCAAAATTTAATTTCTCCCTGACCCATTTACGTTCCTCATCTGTCAGATCAACCGCACAAAGCTGTTCTAAACGCCTTTTGAACTCCTCCTTCGAAAGAACGGCATTGGTATGATGCCGCCGGTGAAAGGTTTCAGCAGCCCTCATCGTATCCATGAATTTCTCTACGGAAAAATCATATTTGTCCAAAAACGGGTTTACCAGCAACCGCAGCATCGGATCGAGCTCCTCAGAAATTTTGAACCACTCCCGGATAATCGCTTCAAAACTGTTGGCAATGCTTTCATAAGGAATCAAATGCTCGACTGATCTTCTAACTTTATGATTTTTATTATAAAATGAATTGTGATATATGAGACGGATCTCTTTTGGTATCTGCCGCAAACCAGGCATATTTGGGTCGGGCATGGTAATGTTGCTGTTACCCAACATAATCCAAAGCGGGTAGCTTTGTTCATAGGTACAAACCGACAAAAATCGAAAAAAAACCATAATATCCCTGAGGATTTCCTTAAAGCTCCGGAAAGATTTATAGGATAATGTGATCTTGCAAGACTGTTTCAATATTGTTTTAAACTGCCCACCACTATAGTCCCGAAAAAGATAGAATTCGATCCTGGCGGAACAACCTTCATAACAAGCCAATTCAATATCTTTCGGGGGTTTGTACTGAAATAAATTACCAAAATCGTCCTCCTGTAGGCTATCAATATTAAACCATTCTATCAAATTGAATAATGAGAAGCTGACGTTATCAAAGACAAGTTCCTCAACTTTTTCAAATTTGTATCCGTGAAATATGAAACCGGGGTAATATTGTGCCGAAGAAGTGTTAGTCTCGTTCCAATACTTGCCGCCTCCCCTTCGAACATCTAAGAGTGTTACAAAACCATCCGTTGTCTTTCCAACAACAAGATTGATTAGTCCCACATTCCATCCAAAATCTCCCACGACATCGAGCTTGGGCCCGTTTGTTGGATCATAGCTTAGAGACCCGTGGACCATTTTGTCCTGGCCGGGGATATACCAATCTCCTTGATACAATTGATCATAAATCATATTGGTAAGATAAGAATATCCTTGACAAACACACAAAGGCTACGGTTTGATTTAATGCAATTTTCTGTTCTCCACAGAGAGTAAGCTCAAATTTTAACTTTTCCGCCAGAGTCTCATTGCAAAGGATTGCAGTTAAAAAGAATGGCTATGATGTATTACAGATATTCGCAACCCCGCTCTGCGAAGTCTCCGGACTTCGCAGTTTTATGTTTCAAGTCTCTGACTTGCAATTAAAAAGTTGGAGACTTTTGGCATAGAATTACGAAGTCTGGAGACTTCGCAGAGCCGTAGAAAAAATTGCAATATTATGCAAATTTGCATAATATTGCAAATAATATCCATTTACACATCTCCAAAAATGAAACATAACCTAACGATTGCCGCACTTTTCACAGTGATCCTTTTTTCGGTGTACGGCTGTTCTACCACGGAACAGCAAAATATGCTTTCCGACCAGGAAAAAAAGGACGGCTGGGCCCTCCTGTTCGATGGAACGACAATGAACGGCTGGCATCTGTTTAACAAAGGTATTATCCCCTCAGCCTGGAGCGTCGACAGCGGACGCCTTATATGCAATCCTCATGCAAAGGATGTAAAACACGGGGACCTGGTGACAGACAAAATATACCAGGATTTTGATCTGCGATTCGAATGGAAGATATCGAGGGCCGGCAACAGCGGCTTGTTCATAAATGTTCAGGAGCGGCCGGAACTCGCGACTACCTTCTCTACCGGCCCGGAATACCAGTTGCTGGATGATAAAAACGTAGAGCCGGACTATCTAAAGAACCCGTCACATAAGGCGGCTGCCATTTTCGGCGTAGTTGCAAACAACAGCAATACCATGCCGAAGTCCGGCGAATGGAACCAATCGCGCATCCTTCAGCAAAACGGAAAGCTGACATTCTGGTTGAACGACATACAAACTGTCCAGGTTGATCTGCTAAGCGCTGAATGGAAAAACCTGGTGGCGCTTAGCTCCCTGAGTAAATACCCTGAATTCGGCGTTGCCATCAGCGGGCACCTTGCCTTACAGGACTGGACAAACGGCGTTGCATTCAGGAACATCAAAATAAAAGAACTGTCCAAAGCCCAACAACCGGCAGAAAGCGAGAACACCGAAAAAACCTTTCCAGCGCTATCGGGAAGGTTTCCGCCGACCAGTTGGTTAATCCGTATAGCTTATACTTCTGCTTCAATTCCTGCAAAACTGCAACATTTTCGGGAATCTCTCCCTTCAGCATCTTCCCCCATT
>JABDFW010000063.1 GCA_013286305.1 Bacteroidota bacterium | reverse complement strand
ATAACTCCCCTTTCAGGGGCGGGGGCATTATTCTTCTCCATTTATAGTCCCCCTTTAGGGGGCGGAGGGGCTGAGCAAATGCGGCTTTTCCCTATACACTTTCCAAACAAACTCGCCGAACAAGGTGTTTGCCCATGCAAACCATTTGCGGGTGAATTTTGAAGGGTCATCTTTGTGAAATGACTCGTGCATAAAACCGGTGCCTGCATGTGTGCGCTGCAGCATATCAAGGCAATGTTTTATCTCCACATCATCAGTTGAAGTTAGCCCGCGCATGATGATGCTTAAAGGCCATATCATATCCATACCTGCATGCGGGCCGCCAATGCCTTCGGCAGCTTTGCCTTTAAAGAAGAATGGGTTATTCTCGGAGAGAACAAATTTTCGGGTGTTTGGGTACAGCGATTTTTCGTCGGCTGTAAATGAAAAATCATGAGTTGCTATTGGCATATTCCACAAATAGGGCAATGACAACAAAGATGGAACGTTTGCGTCATCCATTAAGTTATAACTGCCAAAGCCATTTACTTCGTAAGCATACATTTTTCCGTAAAGCGGATTTTGAACTGTTGAAGTAGTTTGTAAAGCTACCAATACATTCGCCTGCAGATTGCTTGCCTCATTGAGAAAAGGAACTTCTTTTTTTAATTTTAGAATATGACTTAGTTGCTCAAGCGAAATCGCAGCAAACCAATTGCTTGGGATCAAATACGGAAATATCGTTGCATCATCGCTTGGCCTGAACATAGAGCATATTAACCCATTTGGTTTTACCGGGTAACCATAACCGCTTAGTGGCACTCCATCTGTTGCCCAGGAAGTATTACGCTGAAAGGTGTATGGCCCTGGACCGTTAATCCTTTGCTGCTCTTTAAAAGTTTTAACTACCAGTTTCATGGCAGCCATCCATTGCTCATCAAATACAGATGCATCACCAGTTTCCCTCCAGTAGCCATAACTTAATCGTATAGGATAACAAAGGCTGTCAATCTCCCATTTGCGTTCATGAATACCGGGCTTCATATCCGTAATATCCGTTTTCTGCCACTCGCTAATTTTATTCTCATCTTTATAAAAAGCGTTGGCATAAGGGTCTTTCAAAATACATTTTACCTGCCGGTTAATAACACCTTTTATCAATTGCTGCAAATCTTTATCTTCTTTACATAGTGGCAGGTATGGCCAAACCTGCGCACTGCTGTCGCGCAGCCACATGGCATCAATATCGCCGGTTATAACATAGGTATCAGGCTTGCCATTGATCATTTCAAAATCAACGGTTGTATCAAGTGTATTTGGGAAGCAATTACCAAACATCCAGGCGATCTCTTTGTTACCGATATTGCTTTGTATTTCAGCAATCAGTTTTTCAACGGCAACACTTTTAAATTTTCGCTGCCCTTCAGCAACCCGCACCACCGGAAAATCACTTGTTCCTGCCGTTGCATATTTTGATGCCAGTATTGCCGTGCCTGCTAAAGCTGTTTGTTGTATAAATTTTCTTCGTTGCATAAACCCCTACCCCTGAAGGGGCGATTTAAACTTGTTAATGATATCCGGTCAAATTCAAAATTCATTGATCTCCTCCATAATAGTCCCCCTTTAGGGGCGTGCGGGTTCCCACACCTTAATATAATCCACCAAGAACTCCTTTGGAAAAATGCTGTCATCCGGGTTGCCTACAAACTGTCCTCCAATGGCCAGGTTAAGAATAAAATGAAACCTTTCATTAAACGGGTATGGCACACCCGCAATATTGGTTACATCGCTTTTATTCGTTTCAAAATATTTTCTGCCATCCACAAACCATGCAATAGTATCTTTTTTCCATTCTATGCCGTAGGTATGAAAGCCATCTGCAAAACCGTTTGGCGCTTCATGAACTGTTTTGGTGCCTTTATGCCTGTTGTGTGGCGGCGACGGCCCAAAATGCATAGTGCCATAAAGTGTATCCGGGTACTGGCCCTTGGTTTCCATAATGTCTATTTCTCCGCTCATTGGCCAGCCGCCGTATTTATCGTCGGTGGGCATCATCCAAATGGCGGGCCACATACCCCTGCCTGCGGGTACTTTTGCCCGCACTTCTATTTTCCCAAAAGTAAAATCAGCCTTATACCTGGTGGTTATCCTGCCCGACGTGTAATGCCGTGTTAAATAATCTTCTTTCAATCCCCTTATATGCAGCAGGCCATTCTTTACAAACACGTTGGTATCTCTTGCAGTATAATATTGCAGTTCATGGTTGCCGCCTCCATGATCGTTTACTTCGTAATTCCAGCGGCTGGTGTCTAACTTTGTGCCGTTGAATGCTTCTTTCCATACTAATTTCCATTTGTGCTGCGCTATAGCGGGTAAGCAGGCGATAATGGCAAGGCAGGCAAGCAATAGTTTGATTTTATTCATATAAAGTGGATAATATAATTGAATTTGCAAGATAATCACTTTACGGTCAACCCTTTAGTATAATATTTATACTCAAAGGGTTAAATAATTTTGGAACGTTTTTGTATCAAGCCTATTTTTGCAGCCCAAATCGTGAGACTTGGGGGAATTGCCTGATAGTATAAGGGTAGTACGACAGATTTTGGTTCTGTATGTCTAGGTTCGAATCCTGGTCGGGCAACATAAAAGATCGCCGGTGAATTGCACCGGCAATTTATTTGAAAGGGTGATTTATACAAGCTAAAGTAAAAACCACTGCTTATCTGCCCGATAGTATAATGGTAGTACTACAGATTCTGGTTCTGTTTGTTTGGGTTCGAATCCTAATCGGGCAACAATAAATTTACCCTCAAAGCTTTTCTAAGGGCTTTGAGGTTTTTTATTTTTGGCAACGGCCGCTGCCCTCCAATCATTTATAACTCCTGCATAGTGAGAATCAAATAGATTTTGTTCTTATCTTCCGCAAAAATTATCAATCCATGCGCCCAGCGATCCTTTTCCTTTTTTTACTAACTGTTATTTTTTCGTGCCATGCACAAACTTATGTATCCTTAGCCCCGAGCCTGACGAATACAGCGGGGACCCTTGCTGAAAAATCTAATTTGGCGCTGGAGGTAGGCAGGCAATGGGATGTGTTCAGCCTCGGGGTTGATCTTGGTAAGACCACTTTGGGTAAAGTGCCCGGGCGCGATACTGCTACCTACCTGGAGTTGCGGCCAAACCTGAATATATTCCAGGAGGGTAAATTCACCAACACCTTTACTGCCGGTATGGGTTATATCTTTAACGCGAGAGAAAGCCTGATGACCGAGCTAACATATGGAATAGAATATACCTTTAATGATAAGCTGCACATTAATGTGGACTTTGGGCAATATTTTTACAGCGGGCGGTATGATGCAAGCAATGTTACTTTTTTTGGTGTATCGGCTATGTGGTATTTTACGCCCACTGGCGCTAAAGCGCTAATTAATAAGGCGAAGCCGCCGGAAGGCAAATGAAGCAGGTCTAAATGGCAGACAGTTATATGTTTTCTAATACCTGTTTTATATCACTTATAAGAATAGGGAGAAACGTTTCTTTGATGAGCCAGACAATTTTATAATCAATGCCCATATAATCATGCACTATCCGGTTGCGAAATCCTCATCCTTTGCCAGTCAATGCCAGGATATTGATCTTTTATTTCCTCTGGTAACCTGTTAGCAGCTTCACCAATTATCTCAAAATTTCTGATGACAGCATCTGTTGTTTTACCGTCATTTATAAATTTTTCTAAAGAAAATCCTTTTGTATAGATGATGATTTTGCCCGAACTTTCCAATATATCTTCCAATAATAATTGCGGCGCTCTTTTAGACATAAATTATTTCCGTTTCTATTTGCCGTAAATATTTTGGTTTTATTCCGTCTTTAGATACCAGGTCAACTTTTCTGTCTAGTAATCTTTCTAATTCATTAGCCAGGTCAATAAATTCAATCCCTATTGGTTGGCTGAAATCTACAACAATGTCAATATCGCTTTCGTCGGTAAAGTCGTTTCTTACAATTGATCCAAATAAACCTAAGGTATTAACATGATATTTTACAGCCAGGTGAGGCTTTACCTGCAGTAGTTGATGTTGTATTTTGGACAAATTTGTCATTTTGCAAATGTACAATTCTTTTTTTGTCGTTTATTCCTTCTCTTTCTTCTCCGTTGCCTGTTTACCCTTCCGCACCTCTACAACCCTCGTGCTCACAGTATCTTCAGATGGTAAAATTTGCCGGCCAAATTCTGCTATATAAGCCCTGGTAAATTCGGCGCCGAAATAGAGAATGATGGAAACATAATACGTCCATAGCAGCAATATAACCAAGGATGCGCCGGTACCATAAGTACTGCCAGTAACAGTTTTACTTATATAAAAAGTGATAACAAATTTACCCAATACAAATAAAACAGAAGCAGTGATGGCGCCCGCCGCAACGTCTTTCCATTTTATTTTTGCATCGGGTAATACTTTAAATATCACACCAAATATTACGGTTGTAACTATAAGTGTAACTACAATACTAACTGTATAAAAAATGGCTTGGGTCACAGCAGGGTAAGCCTCCTTAAGCCAGCTATCAAACCCTCCAATAAGTGTGGAAACAGCAAATGATACCAGTAATAAAAACCCTAAGCCTATAATAACTGAAAAAGATAAAAAGCGGTTCTTAAGGTATTTTAGCAATCCGCTTTTTGGCTTGGGCTTCAGCCCCCAAATACGGTTAATAGAATCCTGTATCTCTGCAAAAACTGATGTTGCACCAATTAGCAGCCAAATACTGCCAATAACAACAGCCAGTGTACTTTTATACGGGATAAAAGTGCTTTTTACAATCTGCTCCAGTTGCGGGGCTGTATTTTTTCCAACAAAATTTTGCAATTGCTGAAATATATGGCTTTCTGCTGCACCCCTGCTGAAAAAAGGGTCAAATAAAACAATGGTTATCACCAGTAACGGCCCCAGCGAAAAAATAATAAAATAGGCAAGGGACGCACTTAAAGAAGCAATATTATCATCGTAGGAGCTAATGCAACAATTCTTTATTATTCGCCCGATGCTTTTAAAAGAAAGCTTTTTAGCCATAGGTGCTTTTACATTTGCTGCTGCAAAAAAGTGACCAAAATAGACGGAGATAGTCTGAACAGGGATTTGGGTTGATTGGATGGATGCTGAGGATGACTTTGTTAGAGGCTTTTATTTGCCCCGAAATTTCGCGGTTTGGAATTTGATTTAATTTGGACCTCGTTTTTTGCTTTTGGACTTTGTTATTTGCTTCTCCTTGGAATTTGATTTGTTATTTGGACTTTGGCTTTATTTCGAATTTGATTTGTTATTTGGACTTTGGAGTTTGGCTTTATTTGGAATTTGTTGTTATTTGGAATTTGGATTTTCTAATCTTAATATCTTTCTTTACTTTCCCTTATAATTGTCAATTCTACGATTAAAGCCATTGAAAAAAATGAAAAGGAACCCATACTGCTTGTCCCAATCGCATTGGGCATTTATCACCACTTGTATTTTATCCGTATTTATATTTTCCTGTAATAGTGGTTCTAAAAATACTGCAGGCAGTGATAGCCTTACCGAAACACAACAACGCATGCCCGAAAATGCTTTGAAAGGGCTGGATGTTTTTGAAGGGCTTGATGTGCATACCGTGGCCACCGAACCTATGCTTAAAAACCCTACAAACATTGACGTTGATGAGCGCGGGCGTGTTTGGGTTACAGAGGCTTATAATTACCGCCCTGCTATAAATGGCAACCCTACTAATCCCAAAGGTGACCGCATAATGATACTGGAAGATACAGATGGCGATGGTAAAGCGGATACAGCAAAAGTTTTTTACCAGGGGCCTGAAATTAATGCACCCCTTGGCATTTGTGTGCTCGGTAATAAAGTAATTGTTTCCCAAAGCCCCTATGTTTGGATATTTTATGATGACAATGGCGATGATAAAGCAGACAGGAAGGAAATATTGTTCCAGGGAATTGGCGGCGAGCAGCACGATCATGGTATGCATGCTTTTTCTTTTGGGCCGGATGGCAAATTGTACTTCAATTTTGGTAACGAGGGTAAAACGCTTAAAGATAAAAATGGTAAAACGGTACTTGACCAGGATGGGGACGAAATAGGCCCAAAGAAATATAAACAGGGCATGGCTTTTCGCTGCGACCCTGATGGCACGCATGTTGAATGTTTAGCGCAAAATTTTCGCAACCCTTACGAAATTGCGGTTGACAGTTACGGCGGTTTGTGGCAAAGCGATAACGATGATGACGGCAACCGCGGGGTACGTATCAATTATTTGATGGAGAATGGCAACTATGGTTTTAAAGATGAGATGACCGGCGCAAGCTGGCAGGAAGACCGCACGAATGTAGAAGACTCAATCCCTTTTCGCCACTGGCATTTGAATGACCCCGGTGTTGTGCCAAATATGCTGCAAACAGGGGCAGGCTCGCCAACAGGCATAGTTGTATATGAAGGTTCGCTGCTGCCACAAGAGTTTCACGACCAGTTAATTCATTGCGACGCAGGGCCTAATGTTGTTCGTGCATATTCAGTCCAAAAAAATGGCGCGGGGTATTCAGCAAACATCATTAATATTTTGAAAGGCGAAAGGGATAAATGGTTTAGGCCTGCAGATGTATGCGTGGCACCAGATGGTTCTTTAATGGTTGCAGACTGGTACGACCCCGGCGTAGGCGGCCACCAGGCAGGCGACCAAACACGTGGCAGGATATACCGCGTTGCTCCGCCGGGTGCAAAATATATGATTGCCAAACAGGACTATTCAACGCCTGCGGGGGCTGTTGCCGCTTTGCAAAACCCTAATCTTTCTACACGCTATCATGCTTATACTGCATTGCAGGCAATGGGTGCAACCGCCGTGCCTGAATTAGAAAAATTATGGAATTCAAATGCCAACCCTAAAATGCGTGCAAGGGCTTTTTGGGTATTGGTTAAAATGCAAAATGCAAACGCGAAGGGATATATTCAGCAGGCGATAAAAGATACCAATCCAGATCTGCGGATGACTGGGCTCAGGGCTGCAAGAGAACTGGATGCAGATGTTGTTGGCGTAGTGAGTGCATTGGTTAATGATAAAGATGTGCAGGTAAGAAGAGAATGTGCATTGGCATTGCACCATAACAAATCTCCCGAAGCTGCTGGGTTATGGGCCAATCTTGCCATGCAGCATGATGGCAAAGACCGCTGGTATCTTGAAGCATTGGGCATTGGCGCGGACAGACAATGGGATATTTTTTTTAAAGCCTATTTGGATAAAATAAAAGACCCACTGCAAACTGCCGCAACAAGGGATATTGTTTGGCGTGCAAGAACAGATGAGGCGGTGCCATACCTTGCACAATTGGCTCAGGACAAGAGCACGCCTTTAAAAGAACGCTTAAGGTATTTTCGCGCATTTGATTTTAATACAGGCCCTTTAAAATCGAAGCTACTTGTGAAGATGATAGAGGACAATAAAGAGCATGATACCGCGCTTAATAAAGTGGTGCTGCATGCACTGGATATAAAAACGGTGATACAATCAACCGTTGCACAAAAGGCCTTGCAACAAGTGATCCAATCCGTAAAAGGAACACAGGAATATATTGTATTGGTAAGGCAATATGCTGTAAAAAGCGAGAATGCCAACCTTTTGCAACTGGCAATAACAAAGAGCAATGAAGGTATTGGGAGAGATGCAGCCGGGTTATTGTTATCGCTTGGCGGCAGCTCTTTTGTATGGAATACAATAAATGCTAAAGATACTGCCCACATAAAAGCCCTGTTACACTCGCTGGGTGGTGTTGGCATTAAGGAATCTATTGATATCCTTCAAACGGTTGCGTTATCTAATAAATATCCAATGGCTATCCGTTCTTTCGCCGCCGGTAATATTGGAAGAAGCGGCGGGGGAGAAGACCGTGTGCTTGAAATTCTAAAAGCCAAAAAGGTACCAACTGCATTGATACCCGATGTGGTAACAAGCGTAAGCTGGGCATGGCGTAAAGCGGTGAGGCTGGAGGCGCAAAGTTACCTGCCTGGCGGAGCCACAGGCGTTGCGGCCAAACCTGCGCCAACATTGGCACAGCTAAATACTTTAACCGGTAATGTGGCTAACGGGCAAACTGTTTTTGTAAGTACCTGTTCCGTTTGCCACCAGGTGAATGGCGCCGGGTCTGATTTCGGGCCAAAGCTGGGAGAAATAGGCTCTAAATATGCTAAAGATGGTTTGCTGAATGCCATAGTCCACCCATCCGACGGTATTGGTTTTGGCTTTGAAGGATGGGTATTAAAAATGAAAGACGGCTCAACACTTAGCGGCATTATCGCCAGCAAAACAGAAACAGATATCGACCTTAAACTGCCCGGCGGATCAAAACAACAATTGAAAACAAGCAATGTACTCTCCATGGTGCAAATGAAAGAATCTATGATGCCGGAAGGCCTGTATCAAAACTTGAGCGACCAGCAATTGAATGACCTGCTTACCTATTTGGTGGCGTTGAAGAAGAAGTAAACTAAGCTGAGTTAGGGATAAGAAATGTTGAGACCAATCCTGAAAGGATAGAATGTTTATAGCGTGTTTAATGGGCACATTCGACCCCGATAGGGTCGTATAGAACATGCCGCTTTTCTTTCTATAAACATTTGAACCCTTTGGGTTCAAAGAAATTATTATTCTATCCCCATATAATTTATTCAGTCTTGCTTATCCTGAATTCACATTACACTTTTGTCTTTTTCAACCCTATAAATTGTCGCTTTTGCACCCAGCTTTAATTAATTTCTAACAGTACATTTGTATAGAAAATTTATTGCCATGCAAACAACAAAACAAAAGGTTAGTTATTCAACCATTGACGAATATATTGCCTTGCAGCCCGCTCATACAAAGGCTACCCTTGAGCAGTTTAGGCAAACCATTAAAAAGGCAGCGCCGGAAGCGGAAGAAACAATAAGCTACCAGATGCCTGCCTTTAAATTGCATGGGATGCTGGTATGGTTTGCCGCTTTTAAAGACCATTATGCGCTTTTCCCTATGGCAGAGGCGATTGATACTTTTAGGGCTAAACTTGCCCCTTATGCTCTTTCAAAAGGCACCATCCGGTTTCCCGCAGATAAGCCTTTGCCCTTAAAACTCATCACAGAAATAGTCAAGTACAGGGTAAAACAAAACCTAAACGGCAAACTATTAAAAAGCGCGGCAAAAGCCGGGAAAAGGCATTGAAACCATGGTATGTGGAAACATCGGAATTTGAACGGATTTATAGTTTCCAGTTTATTAAATACAGTTCTAGATTCAGCTAATGTTTTATGTCTTATGGTTTGTCAGTTTGGACTTTGGACTTTTCTTTTTTGGTGCTTCCTTTCTCCCCGTTTTATTGCTTACATATTTTAAGCCTTGTTAATAAAGTGTCCATATTTATCCTCACTCTAATTATTCCCGAACTTTTAATAAAAAAACGTACAATTTTTATCTTGTATCATTTTAACAAGCTTTTATGCAAGGCAATTTTGCAGCTGTTGCTAATTTAAAAGCGTTGCCTGTAACAGTAAAGGAAACCAAAATGTCCTTTTCATCGTTCTCCCTAATGTAATGCATAGCATTATTTATTGTAAGTGAACAGTTAATATGGCTTCACATTTGTTATGGTTTAGCTTAAAACAAGCCCTGTATTAAATAACCAGGTACTTATTTGGCAGCATTTGAGACTGTTTATTTATATGAAAACAAAGTTGTTAACCTATGAGTATGAAGAAAACACTAATAAGAATACTAACCTGTGTTCTTTTAACATTGCCTGTATTGGCAAAAGCACAAAAGCCTGACACGCTGATAAAAAAACTGGATAGCTTGCACCTGAAAACTGACAGCGCGGGCAAGCAGATAAATAATATTGCGCCCGAAGCCTATAACGAGGAAACCAAACTTACCGTTCCCGCTTATTTTATTTTAACGTGGAGCGATATTAAGCAATCGTTTACCGAGCCCTTTCACATGACCAAAAAAGAATGGCTTCTTACTGGCTGTTTTGTGGCGGGCGAGGTTGCATTAAGTTTCGCGGACAAACCGATACAGCGCGGCGTTACACACTTAACCAGCCAAAGCATGGCGATAAGAAGCACCAGTACTTACGTTACGCGTTTTGGCGGCCCTTACGAGGTATATACGCTGCTTATATTGGGCACAACAGGTTTTGTTTTTAAACAAACCAAACTTACCACTACCACCTTTTTGGCTACACAGGCTTATGCAGCAGGCGCTGCAGTTGAAGTAGTTGTAAAGTTTCTTTCCGGCAGGCAAAGGCCTGATTTTTATACTACGGAGGCAAAGATACCGCAACCCAGGTTTAATGGCCCATTCAGCGCAGTGAGGGATTTTTCCGGCTCCAAGGAGAATAGTTCTTTTCCATCCGGGCATACTACCGTGGCATTTGCCGCAGCCACAGTTTTTGCCAAAGAGTTTAAAAACCATCCTATCGTACCCATCATTGCCTATTCCGCGGCCACTCTGATTGGCTTAAGCCGCCTTACAGAAAACCGGCATTGGGCAACGGATATTGTTGCTGGCGGTTTTTTGGGCTATTTAACGGGGCAGGAGGTAGTTAATAACTATCACAGGTACGCCAAGTTAAAAGCCCCGCAACAGAAAAAAAACTCAGTTTCCTTTAATATGGATTATCAATTCGGGCGCGTGATGCCGGGATTGGTATATACGTTTAGGTAGGAGCAGTGGGTAAATATTTTATTCTATTGAGTGTAATCATTTATTGAACCCTGTTAGGGTTCAGAAAAAATTATCATGCTCTACGAAGTCTCCGGACTTCGTAGCATTATGTTCTACGTCTCCGACGTAGCAATTTATAAAAGTCTGAGACTTTTAGCATAGAGCTGCGAAGTCCGGAGACTTCGCAGAACCGCATATTTATCATATCGTAAGGTTTCGCACTCAGGACAAAGACGGAAACGCACTTTTCTCTTTCTCAATATGCTCTGCGGGGTAAGGATAACCTTTATATTCCGAACCAGCGTGCTTTGCGGCTGGAACCAAAGTACCGCTTATCCCTCACAATTTCTTCTGAGGGTTCAGTGAAGCTACCTGTAGGCTTGGGGCCTGAAAAAAAGTCAACATCAACGCGCCCGACGAGATGCTGCCCAAATTCCACGTAACAGGAACCCGCGCCTGAATATGGCGCTGAGCCTTCGTCACCATCCAGCCGCGCAATAATAGAAGCGGCGGCAATTTTTGCAGCGCCTTCGGCAAATACACCGGCCTTTGGCGTGCCCACACTGGTTACATCACCAATGGCGTACACCTGCGGGAACCGCGTTTCCAGGTTTGCACGGTTTACGGGTATCCAGCCATTCTCTGTCATGCCACTTGCCAGCACTACATCCGGTACACGGTGTTTTGGAATGCCAAGGAAAAGATCGAATGGCATTTCCGTTTCATCATCAAGAATAGCAACATGACGGGATGGGTCTATGGCACGAACCAGCCGTTTAGGAATAAAGTTGATATTTCGTTCTGCAAATGCTTCAAGGAGCGCCCGGGAAGTATCCGGCGATGGCGGAATGGGCAGCCCAAAAGGCATAACAATACTTATTTCGCAGGCACTGCGAACGCCCCGTTCCACAAGATAATCATGCAGCAGCAACGCGGCCTCGCTGGGGGCCGGGGGACATTTAAATGGAGCAGATGTTACACCTACAATAGCATGCCCTTTAGTAAATGCGGGGATCACTTCCCTCAATCGCTCCGCACCATGAAATGAATAGAATTCGTTGCCGCCTTCTGCCAGGCCTGGCGTTGCATCTACGTCGTAATCAGCGCCAAGTGCAATTACCAGCACATCCGCTTCATAGGTTCTTGTAGCTGTGGTAACGCGTTTTGCAATGGGATCAATAGCTATAACCATTTCCCTGCGAAATTGCACCCCCGGCTTTACAATGTTCCGGTAGGCAATTTTTACGCTATCGGGCGCAGCACGGCCAAACATTACATCAAGCTTTGAAAAGCCAAAATAGAATGATTCATTTCTGTCTATTAAAGTAAGGTCGAGGCGGTCGCCAATCGTTTCAGATAATATCGAGCTCAGTTCCAATCCTCCAAAACCGGCACCGAGGACAACAACGCATAGTTTCATTTTTGTTTTTTATTGGTTTAAAGCAAATGATATTTAGCGAAAAGGATCAATGTATAACAAACACTAAGTATTCCGGATCGTTATAACAATTAAAGATAGTGAATTTGAAACCTGCAAATCAAGCCTGGCCATGTGGGGGTTATACTTTTTATTCCCAATCATTTGCATATTCTTTACAAATATATTTGTACCTTTGTAAGGTAAACTTACAAGTTTACTTACATTATGGCAGAAACATATAATGATGTTCAACTGGCTTCAGACCTCAGGATGGTGATTACCAGGCTTATTAAAAAGCTGCGGAGTAAATCGACCACCAGTGCAAGTTTGTCGCTTACTGAGCGGTCAACCATTACATTGCTTGACCAGCACAAAGAACTGATGCCCACTGAGCTTGCGGCCATGGAAAAAATAACCACGCAATCTATGTCGCAGATACTCAACCACCTGTTAGAGCTTGGTTATATAAACAGGAAAATATCGGATACAGATAAGCGCAAGGCGATCATTTCATTGTCAAAGGCGGGGCAGAATGTTCTGTACAAAGCAAGAAATGAGCGGGACGAATGGCTGAATAAAGCATTGGCAGAAATATGCAGCACAAAGGAGCAGGAAATATTGCGCCGTGCAATAACGCCATTAACCAAATTGGTTGATTACGATTAAAGTTATTATGATAAAAATAAGGCTAACCATACAGGGATTTAATTTATGAAGATCACTACATTCAGAGCTTTTAAAAGCCGCAATTACAGGTTATATTTTATTGGTCAATCCATTTCACTGATAGGCACATGGATGCAAAAAACGGCGGTAAGCTGGGTTATATATACACTTACACATTCCAAGTTTATGCTGGGTGTTACGCTGTTTGCCACCATGTTCCCTTCATTCCTATTTTCATTTTTAGGCGGCGTAGTGTCCGACAGGTATAACCGCTTTAAAGTGTTGTTGTTAACGCAGGCGATATCAATGGCACAGGCCCTGTTATTAACCGCATTGATCTTTTTTAAAAACTATTCGGTTTGGGAGATCATTGTGTTAAGCGTTTTGCTGGGTATTGTTAATGCATTTGACGTGCCAGCGCGGCAATCGCTTGTATATGATATGGTGAATGATAAAAAAGACTTGCCCAATGCGCTGGCATTAAACTCATCCATGGTAAACCTGTCGAGGCTTATAGGCCCTGCTATTGCGGGGCTCATCATTGAAAAATGGGGCGATGATGTTTGCTTTGGATTAAATGCTTTCAGTTTTGTTGCGGTCATTGCCTCATTATTATTAATGAAGCTGCCGCAATATGTTGCAAAGCCGCATACAAAAAATGTGTTCGGCGAGCTGAAGGATGGGTTGGTTTATATAAAGAGAACACCGGCCATTGGTTTTCTTATACTTATGCTGGCATTAATAAGTCTATTTGTGTTGCCTTATACTACGCTGATACCTGTATTTGCCAAAGACATTTTTCATGGTACGGCATCAACATTTGGCGTAATTGACAGTTGTATAGGGTTAGGGGCATTTGCAGGCGCTATATTTTTAGCTTCATTAAAACCTGGAAGTAACCTGAGAAAAATTCTTGCTGTTAATACGATTGTATTTGGGCTGGGGCTGTTGTTTTTTTCACACGCAGCTTACTACCCGCTGGCGCTGCTATTTGCAATAATTGGTGCTTTTGGAATGATGTCGCAAATTACCATCAGCAATACTTTAATACAAACAACAGTTAACCCGGCCATGCGCGGGCGTGTGATAAGTTTTTATGCGATGGCTTTTTTTGGCATGCAGCCATTAGGCGGATTGATCATAGGTTCCGTATCACAGGCTATTGGAGTGAGAAACACCGTATTGGCACAAGGTATTATTGCATTGCTGATAGGCGCCCTGCATTTTCGCTACCTGAAAATAATGAAGCTGAAACAACACGGGGCGCCTTTAACGGATAAGCCGGAAATAGAAGTTGCTTTACAGGCCTAGTAGCGATTTTTATTTACAATGAAAAGTAATAAAACGACCTCAATTTAATATTTAAAAACTACAACAATGGTAACATCACTCGACAAAAGAACAGCGCTTGTTTTAATTGATTTGCAAAAAAGTGTGGTACAACTCACACTGGCAAACCCGATAACGGATATTTTGACGAATTCAGCAAAGCTTGTTGAAGCTTTTCGCAAAGCAGGATTGCCTGTTGTAATAGTAAATGTTAACCCCGTCGGCGCTGCATGGTTAAAAGCACGTAAAGACAGCGCCCCCCGTTCCACAACTTTTAAGGAAGACTGGCTTGAAATTACCCCCGAAATTAAAACACAGCCGGATGATATTTTTATTACCAAACATACCTGGGGCGCTTTTTATGAAACAGCGCTTGATGAAGAATTAAAGAAGAGAGGAATAACGGGAATTGTACTCGCGGGTGTATCCACAAGCATCGGTGTTGAAGGCACTGCACGGCAGGCAAGCGAGCGGGCTTATAATATTACTTTTGCAAAAGATGCCATGACAGATATGTTTGCAGATGCACATGAGCGCAGCCTGCAATATATTTTCCCGAGGATAGGGGAGGTGGATGATACAGATAAGATAATAGAAAAATTACTGGAGTTATCATAAGCCAGGAAGCAACGATCATTTAGAAATTTTCTTTTATCATATCGGCAGCCTTTTCGCCTATCATAATGCAGGCAGCATTTGTATTGCCTGAAATGATATTGGGCATGATAGATGCGTCGGCAACGCGTAAATTTCTAATGCCCCATACCTGTAGCCTTTCGTTTACAACAGCCATGCTGCCGCTACCCATTTGGCAGGTGCCAACAGGGTGGTAAAGTGTTTCAAGGCTTTTACATAAATGCTCCGCCAATTCATCATCTGTTGCGTTGCGCACCGGGTGGTGCAAGCCTTTGGGCGAGTAAGGCCTGAATGCACCTGCATCAATCACCTCCATCGCTTTTTTTAACCCTTTAAGCAAAATCTCTTTATCATCGAGGGATTGAAAGAAATTAGGCTGAATAACCGGCGCATCCGAAGCATCCGCTGACTTTAGCGCAACGTAGCCGCTACTTTCGGGGTTTAATAAAATGCAAACGATGGAGAAGCCATTTGTAAGCGGGTATGTTTTTAAATTATGAATGTCCGTTTTATAATCATTGCCGGTATAAACCGGTGCAAAATGAAACTGAATATCCGGTATGGATCTATTTTCATTTGTTTTTATAAATGCATTTGCCTCAATAGGTGAATTGGTGAAAGGCCCTTTGTTTAAAACCAGGTATTGTGCAAAAGCTTTAAGCATACCAGCGGGTTTAATCGCGCTGTTTGCAGTAGGCACACTTGATAACGCGTTTGTGCCAGTGCATACATGGTCCTGCAGGTTTTTGCCAACACCCTGCAATTCAATTTTGCAAGCTATGTCGAATGGCGATAGCTCATTTTTATCTCCAATGCCCGACAGCATGAGTAGTTGTGGCGATTTAATTGCCCCTGCTGATACGATCACTTCTTTAGCACAAAATATTTTCTCCGTTGATCTGGCGCCCGTATAAAGCTCAACACCTATCGCAGTATCATGTTCAACAATAACCTGTTTTACCAAAACATTTGTGCGTATGGTAAGGTTAGTGCGTTTAATAGCGGGCCGCAGGAATGCTTCGGCTGTGCTGAAACGTTTATTGTTTTTTATGGTAAACTGCAGCATGCTCGCACCTTCCTGGTGTGCACCATTATAATCTTCATTAAAGGGTATTCCTTTTTCTTCACAGGCTTCAATAAACACTTTTGTAAGCGGCGAAGGGTGTTGCGCAAAACTTACATGCAGCAATCCACCCTTTTGATGAAATTCATTTTCATACACCGCATGTTGTTCAGACTTTTTAAAATATGGTAACACTTCGTTGTAGCTCCAGCCTTCATTGCCCGCTGCTGCCCAGGCATCATAATTAGCGGCGTTGCCCCTTACATAGGCCATAGCGTTGGTGGTGCTGCACCCACCCAATACTTTGCCCCTTGGCACAAATAATTTCCTGTTGTTTACATTAACCTGCGGCTCTGTCCAAAATGCCCAATCCATTTTTGACCTGTGCAACAGTACATAGCCGCCGGGCATTTTTGATATAGCATTGGGCTTGCTGCCTGCTTCAAGTAATAAAACCTTACAACCTTTGTCTTCCGATAAGCGGTTTGCAATTACGCTGCCGGAAGAACCCGCACCGATGATAATATAGTCGTATTGCATAAGGCAGAAATTAATTTGGAACTGATCCAAAAAAAGTTCATTACTGAAGAGTGAATGTAATTAAAAAGAAGGGAAGGGCAATGAAGCTATTTACCTGCAGCTATTGCCTGAATTTTTTACTCCATATCTTATACCAATTTTTATTTTTAGGATATGACCGGTGGGGAGTAGCATTATTGCACACAAGCGCTATTAATAATAGTATTGTTACCCCGCTTAATACAGGGCTAAGCACATAAAAAAAACCTAATGCATGAACCTGTGCACCACCCATGTTCGCAATTAAAGCTGTTGCGCCCCCGGGAGGATGAAGTGTTTTAGTTATTTGCATCACTACAATTGATATAGAAACCGAAAGAGATGCTGATAACCAAAGTTGAGCCCCCAAAAGTTTATAAATGGATACGCCGATAAAAGCTGAGATAACATGCCCCCCTATTAAATTGCGGGGTTGCGCAAGCGGGCTGTTTATTACGCCATATATTAAAACAGCAGATGCCCCGAAAGAGCCGATCAAAAATATACTTGTATATGCTGAAAATTGAGTACTGCTTAAATAGCCGATGATACCTATGCCTAAAAATGAACCAATAAAAGTCCATAAATGTTCCTTGGGATCAATAAGGGTTTCTTTGTAAAGAATATAGCGTGCAATGCGTGTATGCCTTGGTAGTTTCCGCATGTAATTATTAATGGTACAATATACACGAAATGAATTGAATTTATTAAGATCTGCAGGCATTAAATTTTTTCTTATTATCAAAACTATAAGATCATGCATTGATAATTACCTGCATTAAGCACTTCAATAATTTTTTGCGGACACACATTCTCTCCTTCTATCCGTAGTATCTTATCGCAATCGGAAAGGTCAAAATTTATTTTGTGGCCGGGGAAATATTCAATAAGTGTATTAAGAAGCATTCTCGCTTCTTTAACCCGTTGCACATTTGTTTTAAATACCTCCACCATTGTTGCTACAGTTTATCAATTTTCTTTTGAATGGTCTGTTTATCTGCCTCTGTCTTTGCCAATGATAGAGCTCTTTGAAAATGTTGTTTTGCTTTATAGTTGTCTATATTCGTGTACAGTTCGCCGAGCAGGGTAAAGTAAAAATGGTTATCTGCGAGGTTTAATTTTTCTGCTTCTTTTATTGCCTCCCGTTTCCCGTTTGCCTTTGAAAGTGCATACGTTCTGTTTAGCGCTGCAATAGGCGAATATTCTATTTGTAATAACCGGTTATGGAGTTGCAAAACTGCTTCCCATTTTTCCTGTGTGTCAGTTTTTTGAGTGTTCCAATAAGCAATGGCTGCTTCCAGGTGATATTTTGAAAGCTTGTCGCCACTCGCCGCGCAATTCAAAAAATATCCGCCTTTGCTTACCAGGTCAGAGTTCCAGAGATTTGTGTCCTGGTCTTCATATAAAACGGTCTCGCCATTTTTATTTATCCGCGCATCAAACCTTGAGGCATGGAAACACATTAATGAAAGCAACGCATTTACCTGCGGCTTGTTGGTGTATTTATTTTCAACAAGCATGTAGCACAGCCGCATAGCTTCAAAACAAAGGTCTTTGCGAATAGTTTGGTTTTGGCTTACTGAATAATAACCTTCATTGAACAGCAGGTAAATAGTTGTCAATACAGTTTCCAGGCGTTTGTCAATTTCGGAAGGAGCGGGAATTTCAATGCTGATCTTTTCATCCCTTAATTTCTCCTTTGCCCTGAATAAACGTTTATTGATGGTTTCTTTATTTGTGAGAAAAGCATCTGCGATCTCTGTAATGCCAAAGCCGCAAAGAATACGAAGCGATAACCCAATCTGCGCTTCGGGTGAAATGGCAGGGTGGCAAATGGTAAACATCATCTGTAGCTGGCTGTCGTTGATGTTTTGAGGGGAGAGGTCAATTTCAATTTCAGTTTCCCCGCGCTCATTTGTTTTTAATTCAGGGGCAATTTTCTTTTCAAAGGTTTTATCACGCTGCAAATAATTTTTGGCCTTATTCTTTGCAACATTATACAACCATGCTATTGGGTTTTGCGGAATGCCCTGCATGCTCCAGGTTTGGGCTGCTACAAGAAAAGTGTCGCTGGCAATATCCTCTGCAATTTCTATTTGGCCAAACCCAAAACGTTTGCAAAGAACAGAAACTATTTTCCTGTACTCTGTCCTGAATAAATTTGGTATCAATTCCTGTTGTTCCATACATAAAAAAGCCCCTGTAAACTGCCTGCCCATAGGCCGTGATCAGCATGCACAGGGGCTTTGCCGCTTTTAATGAGTGCCATCGTTTTTCGCTATCCTGCGCACTTCCATCGTATTGCCTTCTCCCTGTAAAACGGGGCAGCCCTTCGCAAATTCAACAGCTTCCTCAACTGAATCCGCTTTAACAACAATAAAGCCACCGATGGTTTCTTTTATTTCACCAAAAGGGCCGTTGGTAACAACTTTAGTTGACCTTACAACGCGTGCATCATCAAAAAGTAAACCCGTGCCACTGCTAAATTTGTTTTGGGCAGCGATGCCGCCAATCCAGTCCATTGTTTGTTTCATCCAAACTTGTATTTGCTCTGGTGAGGCTATTTTTGTGCCGTCTTCATGCCTCATAATTAATGCGTACTCGTCCATTTTTTTACGTTTTAGTTGTTATTGAATGTATGAATTATACACTTATAACAAATGAGATTGCCGGAATTGGACAGTATGAGTTTTTTTTATTTATTTTTCCCTGTCGCCTGTCATTGATTGTTATCCGCTTAGCCTTACCATGCATTTTACATCCTTATCATTCAAATACCATTCAACGCAATACCCCTGCGGGTCAATACCCGGCTCTGCAAGAAGTATTTTAAATGCTGCTCCAATGGCCGGTATATCTTTCATAAAATCTTTTATCGTAATACAAATGTATTTGCCTTTTTTTATCCCAAGTGTATCGCAATGCAATTTTTCAGCTTCTC
>JABDFW010000062.1 GCA_013286305.1 Bacteroidota bacterium | reverse complement strand
TAATACAGGGAGAAGGTATTGGAGAACGTGTAAAATATTGGGTGCGGCCAGATATTGTTAACCGCATTAAAGAAGGCAGTATAAAAGCATATTATCATTCCAGCGTTACCGCTATTAGAGAGCATGAGGTGGATATTAAAACGCCGGATGGGATGATAACCCTGGAAAATGATTTTGTTTTAGCGCTTACCGGTTACCAGCCCAGTTTTGACCTGCTGAGAAGTTTAAGCATCCAGCTTTCTGATGATGCAGTATTATGCCCAACTTATAACCCGGATACAATGGAAACAAATGTGCCCGGCATATACCTCGCTGGTGTTGTTTGCGGGGGTATGAATACACACAGGCTTTTTATTGAGAACTCAAGAGAACATGCAGATAAAATAATAAAACATGTAGCGGAGAAGGGTGTAGCCCATGGTTCATAGTGAAGAATGATGCGGCTCTTACCGGTGCAGGCATTCATCCTTATATAATTCTTGATTTTTCTACTTTTTCTGCTCCGAAATCTTCAATCTAAAGATATACCATTTTTGCTTCGTACTTCTAACTTAGTACCTCGCAGTTATTTTATTACATCTTCAATTACATGCCCTATACTGCCGCTGGGCATTTGAATATGCAACAATGCAGCTATAGTTGGCGAAATATCTGTCATATAAGTTTCCCTGTTCAGTTTGCCATGCTTAATGCCCCATCCATAAAACAACAGGGGTATATGCGCATCATAAGGCGCCCATGAGCCATGCGTAGTTCCTGTAGTACCCCCATCATAATAACCCGGCTTAAGAATGATCTGTATATCGCCGCTCCGCTGAGGGTAATACCCGTTTGTGATCATTTCTTTTTGTTTGCTGTTAAGTGGCGTAGCGGGCAGGTCCTCCAAAGTAAAAACCCTCGCAACTGCATCCTGGTTTTGCAGGTAGCCAGTAACCCAGTCTATAATATCATTCCTGTTTAAAAATTCTGTTGTATCAAGCAGTTCATTATTTAATGCCACCTGGTAATTTATTATACCCCGTATAATGCCATCCTTTCCATATTTATTCTTCAAAATGGTATTCATTTGTTTTACAACTGCTGCATTGTTAAAAGTACCGCTGGGCAAACCGTACTCTTTCATAAACCCGGCAATGTGTGCAACTCCATGGTCAGCCGTTAAAAAAACGGTGTATTGATTTTTGCCTATAGTGGCATCTAAAAAATCTAAGAATTTACCAAGTGTTTCATCAAGCCGTGCAAAATCATCCAGTTGTTCCCATGAATTTGCGCCGAAAGCATGGCCAATATAGTCTGGTGAAGAAAAACTAACTGCAAGAAAGTCGGTATTGCTTCCTTTACCGAGGCCTTCGCCAGTAACAGCAGCCTCAGCCATTTCGGCAGTTAACGTGTTGCCGTAAGGTGTTGATGCAATTTTGCTATAATCTTTCCCAATATATTTTGTAAGGTCGTACGGAAAAACAGAACTGTCCTTACCAAATGGTTTGCCTTCGTAAGGTGTATTATCTTCAGTGCTGTATTGTTCATAAATATCCCGCGGCAAAAACATATCCCATGTACCGTTATACAGCGAATCAGCCATTTTCCTTTTATTAAAGGCCTTTACCCAATCCGGCAGGTCGCTGCTATAATAAGTGCTGGTAATAAAATCGCCTGTCTGGTGATCATACCAATAAGCTCCGGTGGCAGAGTGGCCCGCGGGAAGTATGGAGGCCCTGTCTTTAAGAGCCACGCCAATTACCTTACTCTGAAAATTAGTAGCCAGCCTTAATTCGTCAGTTATTGTTGTAACAAGCAAATTGTTAGGGCTCATTTTACCTTCATTGGTAGTACTGCCCACTGTGTTAACAGTTGTATCTGCCGTGCAGTACACCATTTTATGTTGCAGGTTGTCATACCAATCATTCCCAACAATGCCATCAATGGCAGGCACTGAGCCTGTATATATTGATGCATGCCCGGCGGCTGTTACAGTTGGCGTATAGGGTATAAGTGTATTGTCGCAGGTAAAGCCATCGTTCATTAATCGTTTAAACCCTCCTGTGGCTTTAAAAATATTATAATAACGGTACAGGTAATCCCAGCGCATTTGGTCTATTACAATTCCTACCACAAGTTTTGGCCTTGCGAGTGTTTGAGGAGCAACAACATTTTGTGCCGGCTTAGCCTGCCCAAAAGAAGTAACAACCACAAAACACACCGCCAGGCAGCAAAAAATTTTTCTCATACCAACAAATTTGTCCGCAAATATAATCCCGCAATAGTTTTAAATACCCCCTGAAAGTGCATTTATAGAAATATTACAGAAAAAATACCCTTTAGATGGTATATGCCAGTTTTTTACAACATATACTTTTATTGAAAATAAAAACAATATGAAAAAGCTTATTCAACTCTGCGGGCTTGTGCTTGTTGCAGGTATAATACATGCCCAGTCAACACTGCATATAAGTACCGACTACAAACAAACATGTTACTGGAACACTACAACCAGCGATTTTGACAAGTGCGGTGATAACGCTGAATTTTCGTCTATGTTTACGCTAAACGATGCCGAAACTATTTTTACCCACACTACCAGCGACATCAAATCCTCTTACTATGTTAAAGACAAGGAGTACAAATCCGAGTATGACTCTTACATTTATAATGTAACAAGCGATGTGGGTAATAAATACATGTTTATTGTTGACTTAAAAAACAAATTGCTTAAAATTTTATCCTCCGGGCATAGCGACGCTGCTGACGATTACCTGTTGAAATTTTCTATCAAGAGCAGTTGGAAAGATTAATCTTGCTCTAAAAAAATAGCGTCCCTTGCTTAACAGCGGGACGCTTTTATTTATTATCGAGGTTGAAAAAAGGATTAGTTATTGGTTACGGCCTTTTCGTTAAATTTCGTTAACATTTTTTCGCGGATTATAAAAAAAGCCCTGAATAAGAATACCCGGGCTGTTTTATTAACCTATGAAAAACACCGAAACAAAGGTAATATGTGCGAAACGCAAATTCCAATTAATACTGGCTTAAGAAGCGATTAAAGAGAGATAAATAAAAAAATTTGAGCGAAGAATTGTGTGTGAAAATTTGATTTAACCGGGTAGGCAAAAATAATAAGACAAACAAAAAGGGTTACCGAAATGGCAAAGAACCCGACAACATAGATGCCGGCGTTATTAACAACTATGTCCGTAACAAAAATTTTGGATTACAACATTTTAATACAGTAAATGTAAAACTATAGCTTGTTACTAAATCCTAATTGATTTTGCAAACAGAGGAGAAGAGAAAAGATATATCAGATTGAACGTCAATGCGTAATAAATACAGGAAGCATGGTGAGTGCGGGTTATAAAAGAAAAAAGCCCTGATAAGAATATCTGGGCCGTTGCTAACCTATGAAAAACACCGGTGTAAAAGTAGATAGTTATTTTACTTATTAATCAACCCGGTGCTTAAACTCAGCTTAAATTCTCCTGAAAAAGACTCCTTCTCAAACACATTTATCTTTTTTCTGTCGGATATACAGGAAACAGCAAATTGCTGTTGCTTACAAACGCAAGTTTTTTTCCGTCGGGCGACCATGACGGTGTGTTGATTGTTCCCTGTCCCCCATACAGGTACGCGATAACTTTTGGTGAGCCGCCATCCGCAGGCATTAACCGAAGGTACACATGCTTGTAAAACGGATGGTCAGACGGGCTTACATCATTACCAAAAGTTATAAATACTATCCATTTGCCGTCAGGTGAAATATGGGGAAACCAATTATTCATTCCATCGTTTGTTATTTGTTCCTGGCCGCTTCCATTCGGTTTCATGCGCCATATCTGCATCGTGCCCGAACGAACAGAATTAAAGTAAATATATTTGCCATCGGGTGTGTATTCCGGCCCGTCATCTAATCCCGGCGCAGTAGTTAACCTTGTTTCAGCGCCGCCATCAGCACTTATCTTGTAAATATCAAATTCGTTATTACGCTGGCCTGTAAAAACAATGTATTTGCCATCGGGCGACCATCCATGCAGGTAAGATGGGCCGGTTGCTGTTATGCGTTTAGGTTCCCCGCCTGTAATTGGTAATGTGTATGCGATTGAAACGCCCTTGTCTGCGCTACTGTTATTGCTGATGCCTAACATTTTACCATCAAAAGAAATAACGTGATCGTTGTTGTTATGTATAGCAGTGCCGGTATTTAACACAACAGGTGCTTTTTTATCAAGATTGAATTTATACAGCAACCCATCGCTGTTGTAAAGCAGTGATCTTCCATCATGCATCCAGTTGGGTGCCTGTAATGAGTGTGAGGATTGATAAATAATTGTGCTGGTTGCGCTGGCCATATCTAATATTTCAAGCTGGCTGCCAAGGTAATCTTTGTAAGGAACCAGCGTTGCCCACGCGGGGCTAACTATCCGTACATTATGAAAAACGGCTGTTTCAGAAACCGCAGGGTTATGTGAGCAAACAAATAGCCCCACATATACCTCATCCCCAAGGTCAAGGTCAATTTGTTCAGTTATAAAAAGATCACCATTTTTAGCTACAGACATAATATAGGTGTTGCCCTTTCTTTCCAACTGAATTACTTCCGCCCCTGTTAACGTGGATTTCATTTCCTCCGTAGTACCACCAACTGTTTTCCTGTATTGCAGGGATGTTAGGCCGTCGCCATGTACAACCGCATTAACGTGTGTGGAATTTGAGTCAAGTGTTGAGCGCACCATCCACCCAAATTTTCTGTGAGCCTCAACTCCTTTGCCAATAAAAGCGGCGTTGGTACGAAGGATAAAATCTCCTCTCAATTTTTTATATAAAAAATGAAACTCATCATGTGTGGCCCAAATATTTGCGCCTGAACCTTCAATAGTATATTGCTGCGTTTTAGCATTGTAACTAACATTACCTTTCCTGGCAACATTGCCAACCTCAGTTTGGGCATCAAAAATACCCAAAGGGTATTGCTGTGCCTGCGCGCTGGTAAACATTATGACAGTTGTAATTAAAAAGGCGGTTGCTTTTTTCATGGCGTGATCTTTTTATTTCAATCGTATAGAGATATCAATTAAAAATAGCCAATACAAAGTTGTTATTACTTACTCACTTTTTTAATAGTACCCGTCATTCTGCAAATGCTTTTCTTTTTATTGCGCATAAGTGAAAGTTGCCTTTTTATTGCCAATCATTACATCAAAATCACCCGGCTCGGTTACCGTTTTCAGTTGCGCATTTACAAATGCAATGTCTGCTTTGCCAAGGGTGAAAGAAACTGTTTGGCTTTCCCCGGCTTTAAGAAATATCTTTTTAAAAGCCCGTAAACGTTGCATATTAGGCGTTATGCTTGCATATTGCTCGTGCGTGTATAATTCAACCGTATTCTTGCCATCCCTCCTGCCGGTATTTTTAACGGTAACGCTTATTGTTATTGTGCCATCTCCTTTTAAAGTATTTGAGCTAAGCTGAATATCACTGTAATCAAATGTTGTATAGCTCAACCCCCAGCCAAACCGGTACATTGGGTCGTACCCTGAGGCATTCATATCTGCATTAAATATTTCGCGCACATCCTCTGTAGGTTTCCTGTCATACAATACCATTTCACCCATACTACGGGGGTAGCTGAAGGGTAGCTTGCCATCAGGATTGTAATCGCCAAACAAAACATCTGCAATAGCTTCTGCCGTTTTTTTACCACTCCAGTAAGCCATCAATATGCCGCTCATTTTTGGTTCTATACCGGTAATAAAACGCGGCCTTCCTTCCGTAAGTACAAGTATAACCGGTTTTCCGGTCGCCGCTGCTGCTTCTGCAAGTTTTACCTGGTTATCGGGCAAAGCAAGATCTCTTGTATTGCCGGGACTTTCGGCATAGGCGTTCTCGCCCAAACATAAAACAATCACATCAGCATCTGCTGCCGCGGCCTTTAATTTCTCTGTATCAAAGTTTGCCGCGTTATCAAATCCTTTCACTGTTACTGTATTCACACCACCCAAAGGAAGTTTGTCTGCGATGGCCTGTAAAATTGTTTTACTGTCAAGCGGGTACCATTGCTCCTGGTTACCCTGCCAGGTATAACTCCAGCAACCATTTAAAGCGGTAATGCTTTGCGCAGCAGGACCTACCACCAGCACTTTTTTGTCTTTTGAAAGCGGCAATATATTGTTTTTGTTTTTCAACAGGGTCATCGCTTCATGCGCTGCATTTAATGCAATGGTTTGATATTCGGGCTTACCAAAGTTCGCCGATGCTGCCGGCTCAGGATATGGATTATCAAAAAGGCCAACCTTCATTTTCAGTGTGAGTATTCTTCTTACAGCATCATCAATACGGCTCACAGGCACTTCGCCCGCTTTTACCGCTTCGAGCAGAAGGTCGTAAAAAGAAAAATCGTTAGGCACCATACTCATATCAATCCCCGCATTAATAGCCATTGCGACTGCTTCACGAGGGGTTTTTGCTACAAAATGCCTTGTGTGCAAACGGATAATATCTTCCCAGTCAGTTACGATCAATCCTTCAAATCCAAGCTCTTTGCGCAACACATCTGTAAGCAAATATTTACTTGCGTGCACAGGCACGCCATTTATTTCGCCTGAGTTTACCATTAATGTTGATGCGCCGGCTTTTACTGCCTCGCGAAACTGCGGCAGATAATATTCACGCATTTCTATATCAGGCATGTAAATGGGGGTGCGGTCTTTGCCTGTTCTCGAAGCGGAATAGCCGAGGTAATGCTTCATACAACTCGCAACGGCAGTTGGGTTTTTAAGGCCATCCTCTTCATAAGCTGTTATTACTGCTGCACCCATTGTTTTACCAATGTAAACATCTTCGCCATACGTTTCAGGAAAGCGCGACCATAATGGCTGGCGGCCGCAATCGAGCACAGGCGCAAAATTCCAGCGAACACCCGAAGCCCGCAACTCCTTAGCCGCAACTTTGGTTATTTCTTTTGCCAGGTCCACATTGCGTGTAGCAGCCATAGCAATATTTTGCGGGAACAGGGTTGAATTAAGGGTATAAGTTTGCCCGTGAATACCGTCCAGCCCATAAATAATGGGTATATTCAAACGCGTATTTTTTTCTTCATCCTGTATTTGGGTAATAACAGTATGCCATTGATCTACTGTTAACGCATGGCCGGTTACATTTAGAATAGAGCCAACCTTATAATCAACAACAGCTTTTCTTAATGCTGCGGTATCAAGTACGCCATCCTGAGGGGTGCAAACAACGCCAAGGGTTACTTGGGTCATTTGTCCAACTTTTTCTTCAAGCGTCATTTTCTTTATTAAAGCCTCGACTTTAAGTTTTTCGGCGGGAGTTTGTGCAAACAAAAACTGGATACACAAAATTGTGATCCAGGATAGGGCAAGTTTTTTCATGTTTTGGGTAGTGTTACAGGCTGTTAAGATATACATATTTAATAAAATAAATAACAATGCGGCTATATGTCAAAAAAATAATGGCATCAGGTTAAAAAAATATCTAAGAGCAATCATTTACTCAAATCATTATTACCTGTTATTACTGGTAACTTTATCACGCTGTAATCGCAATTTCAATAAAAAAATAATAACAGGTGTTAGTAAAAGGCTTTTCTCCAGCCCAAACATGATTCCTGTTTTAAACCGGCTTTTTAAGGAAGCCGGTGCAAACAATGCCTTTGCAACGAACACGATTACAAATATTAATTTTCCTGTGCCGGTAACTTTTGATAAAATAAAAAAATCTTAGTAAATTGGGGAGGTATTTGCAGCCACATTTATGAAAAAAATTTTACTTACACTTTTTACCTTAACACTGCTTATTACGGCCTTTGCCCAGGCCGATTCAACTAAATTTAGAAAGCTAATGTTTAGCATTGGCATTGATAAAGCCTTTATTAACTCAAAAAATTTTGATGCATGGCTGGCAAAGCACAATACCGATAAACAAGCGCAGGATGTTACGGGAAATATTGATATTAGCTTAACTACAAAGAAATACGATTTTGGCGTTTCGGCAGTATTCCCTGATCCTTACTGTGTCGGTTCACTTTATTTTGGCAGGCGGCTGACAAATTTTAAAAGCAAGTTTTCGACATTTTTAAATATTCATGCAGGGTATTTTGATGCTTTATATGAGCATACCGCCCCTGCCTATATTACTCCACCACCATCAAATCCCGGAAAACCCACCCTGTTACAATATAATTCAGGATATGTGGGATTATCCTTAAAAAATTATTTTACCTCCTATTTAAAAAAAGCCGGTACTTCTAATATCGGTTTTGATTTGGATATGGGATATACTGCCTGGACAAACGGCTGGAAATATGGCTTTTATTCCGGGCCGGGCAGGCATTCACATTTTAAAGGTACCCATGTTCATCAAATCCCCCCTCCCGGGAAATTTTTTATAAACTTTAGTATATTTTATGGGTTAGGGACAAGCTAAAAATTTAATGGTTAACCAGAAAATAGCTGCAAATGACAAAAAAACATTTTGTATTAAAACTTATTCCCTCACGGCCAACGTTTGCACAGGATATGACGCCTGAAGAAAAAAGCATTATGCAACAACATGTTGCTTACTGGAGAGATCTTATGGATAAAGGAAAGGTGCTTGCTTTTGGCCCAGTAATAGACCCCAAAGGAGTTTATGGCCTGGGTATTGTTGAAGTTGACGATGAGGAAGAAGTAACCGTTTTTACAACCAACGACCCCGCTGCTAAAATAAATTCATACGAAGTCTATCCCATGATGGCTGTAACGCCAAAAAAATAATAGTGCGAATATTGGGGAAATAGTGCAAATAGAGGAGCAATACAGCGTTCTAAAAATTCAGTTGCCAATCAAGCAGCTTAGATTCAATCCGGCCTTTGCCTTTAAAAAATTCATGGTATTCGTCCTGTACTAAATAATAACCTGTGGTGGCATTATCAGCGGGATCAACAATCCAGTATTCTGTTACACCACTGCGCTCATAAACATCTTTTTTATCCTGCAAGTCATACTTTGCGGTAGATGGCGAGAGTATTTCAATAATCAGGTCAGGAGCACCGTGTAAACCATCTTCTTTTATCAGATGCATTCTTTCGTTGGATATAAAAAAAATATCTGGCTGGAAGGCATTCTTTTTATCGAGGTACACATCAACTGGGGCTACAAGCGCAATACCTAATCTGTTCTTCTCTATATACATAGACAATTCCGGATATATCTCTTTTATCATTACCTGGTGGCGGGTAAGGGGGGCTGGGGACATAATAAGATTATTTTCAATTAGCTGCACAAATGTGCCTTCCGGAAGGCTGTTGAAAACCTCCATCATAGTGCGTGGCGGGTGTATAATGGATTCAGTTGACATATTACTACCTGCAATTTACTTAATCCTTCCTTTTATAACAAGAAATCCGCGCTGGCAAATTTGTTAAACCTGCTGCTAAAATTATTAGTTTAAATCTTCCCCAATATTTGTATGTTTGTAACCGGGAGAAAGTAACAATGCACGATCCTAAAAATACCCTGTTTACACTGGCGGCAGATTTTATTCAATACACCAACCGTTCTGTTTTTCTTACCGGAAAAGCCGGCACGGGCAAAACTACTTTTTTAAAATACATAAGGCAAAACACCACTAAGCAAACTGCGGTTGTAGCGCCTACGGGCGTTGCAGCCATTAATGCCGGCGGTGTTACTATAAATTCTTTCTTCCAGTTGCCTTTCACGCCTTTTATACCCGCATCAAGGGGGTTTCAGCAAAATGGCGATGCCGTTACAGATAAACATTCATTAATAAGCCGCCTTAAAATAAACAACGAAAGACGAAAAGTATTACAGCAACTGGAATTATTGGTGATAGATGAAATAAGCATGGTACGGTGCGATGTGCTGGATGCCATTGATGCAGTGCTGCGCCATTTTCGCAGCCGTCATCATGAGCCATTTGGCGGGGTGCAGGTATTGTTCATAGGCGATATGTTCCAGCTACCACCGGTAGCGCGAAACGAAGAATGGCAAATACTTTCACAGTTTTATAAAAGTCCTTATTTTTTTGACAGTAAAGTAATAGAGCAACAGGAACCTGTACATATTGAAATGACTAAAATTTACAGGCAGACCGACCAGTATTTTATTGACCTGCTGAATATGGTGCGCAATAATGAAATGGATGAAGATGGTTTTAACAGGCTGCACAAACATTACAACCCTGCGTTTCAGCCGGTAAAAAATGATGGGTATATCATTCTTACTACACACAACAATAAAGCAGATACTATTAACAACGAGGAGCTGGCAAAATTAACTGATAAACCTGTTAGCTATAAAGCAAAAATAAGCGGTGAGTTTTATGAAAAATCTTTTCCGGCGGATGAAGTATTACAATTAAAAAAAGGCGCACAGGTAATGTTCGTTAAAAATGATAAGGACAAGCGGTATTACAATGGTAAGATCGGAACTATTACCCAGCTTACCAATGAAATGATACATGTGCAGTGCAAAGATGAGCCTGCCCCAATTGAAGTAAGAATAGAAAAATGGGAGAATATACGCTACACTTTAAACCAAACCACGCAGCAGGTAGAAGAAGAAGAGGCGGGCACCTTTGAGCAATTCCCTTTAAGGCTTGCCTGGGCCATAACCATCCATAAAAGCCAGGGGCTTACATTTGAAAAAGCGATAATAGATGCAGGGGCTGCATTTGCACCGGGCCAGGTGTATGTAGCGTTAAGCCGCTGCACCAGCTTACAGGGTATTGTGTTAAAAAGCCGCATAACGCAAAGCGGGCTCATAAGCGACCCGCATATTTTGCAATTTGCACAACAAAAAAATTCTGCAAACCATTTAACAGGCGCTTTGTACGAATCTAAAGCAAAATACCAGCGAACAGTTTTGCAATTGCTATTTAAATTTGATACAATAGTATTTCAATTAACACAGCTAACAAAAACAGTGGATGATCACCTTGGCGCTTTTAATGCAGAAACAAAACCCTGGTTAGAAACAATACAATTAAAATTGCAGGCTATTGAAGAGACCGCCAAAAAATTTGAGCCGCAATTATTACAATTACAGAAACTGGAATTATTGCCTGAACAAAACGAACCTTTACAGCAACGTATAAAGGCTGCCGCAGATTATTTTTCGCAGCAATTGCAAAGCATTATTCAATCGCTTCCCTTATCCCCTGCGGTAACAGACAGTAAATTATTTGCGCAGGAGTATAACGAAGAATTAAAAGGCTTACACGCACAGCTATCGCAAAAACTTTATGCAATAAACAGTTGTAAAAACGGCTTTAACCTGGATGAATACAATGAGCAAAAAAATCAATTCAAATTAATACCATTAAATGTAAATGCTTATGCAGGTTCAACCAGCGGCTACAGAAATGATAGCCCGCATCCTATGTTATATAAACAACTGCGCCAGTTAAGGGATGTTATTTGCAAGGAAGAAGGCGATGCGCCCATTTATTATATCGCCAGCGGTAACACAATTGATGAAATGGCACGCTATCTTCCACAAACATTAGAAGAATTGCGGCAGGTAAGCGGTTTTGGTAAAATAAAAATTGACAAGTATGGCGACAGGTTTCTAAATATTATCAAGGCTTATTGTGAGCAGCATCATTTATCTTCTCTTATTCATACCAAAGACCCCAAACGCCAAAGAAAGGAGAAAGTGCCTGGTGCTGTAAAACCTGACACTAAAGAAGAAACTTATAAACTGCATAAAGACGGCAAAACGATTAGCCAAATTGCTAAAGAAAGAAACCTTACCGCGTCAACCATTGAAGGACATTTGGCGTATTTTGTACAACTTGGCATACTCTCCGTTGAAGAATTATTAAGCAAAGAGAAAATTATTTTGATAGAACCTGCTCTTAAAAGCTTTGAGGGCGGTTCTATTATTCCCGTGAAAGAACAGTTAGGAGAAAGTGTAACCTACGGCGAAATAAAACTGGTATTAGCAAGCAGAGATTTTATAAAGAGCAAAAATGGAACAGGCCTTTAAGGCTTATGAAATTTATACTTTCAGCGTAGGAAACACAAATATTCAACACTCAACAATCAATGTTCAAGTAATAAATACATGCGGCTCTTTTCAATGAATATTGAGTGTTGAATATTTTGTACCGTAAAATTTGTTCTTAAATGCCTTGTAAAAGCAAAAGGCAAGCTGGCGCCTGCCTTTCAATTTCCGTGTTACCGGTACATTCACACAACTGGTTGAAAACAGAAGCCTTATATATTGATAAATAATTTACCCTCTTTTGTTCCTCTGGAAATAACGGTACCGTCCTGCAATTGCATCACACTTCCTTTTGAGTTGTAGGTTAACGTGTACAGAACCTCCAGATGATCTTTCCTATCATCAACATTATGTACAACTACGTTTTGAGAAAGGGCTGTTGCCAAAGTAGGGTAGTCTCTCAACAACCTTGCATCATACGATCTTTCCCAAACGATACTGCGCTTGTTACCTCTTACTTTAACAATCGCAACCTGCAGTTTGGCAGATGCATCATCATACACGCTTGAAGTATAATTGTTTGCTTTATATACAGCAAAGCTTATGTTTTTGCTAACAGGTTTTTCAAAATTGATATTTTCTATCATCGGTTTGGCCCAGGCTGCTAAAAGCACCACTGCCGCAACAACCGGTATCCATAAAATGTGCTTTTTCATAATAAATTCTTTGATTGGTATATGGCAAACGGTGTGGCATAATTAGTTAACAGGTGTTTAAATGGCAGATAAGTAGCATAAACGCACGATAAGCGGCTTAATAAAATGATGAACGCGATTTTATTTTTAGGATTGATGGTAGTGAGTTCTTATAAAGTGTCCGCTTACGATACACTTCGTGTATCAGGGTGATACAGTTGGGGGAAGTTTGTAGTTTATAGTTTGTAGTTTGGGGTTCACAAGTTTCAGTAGTTCACAGGTCGGTTAGAGTATTTTAATTATCGCAATTCATCGCAAAAAACCATAGTATTGTTTGCGATAACTATTGGAACTTTGGAATCTGTGAACTTTTGAAACTTGTTATGCAAACCTCTGAAGAAATAATAACCGCTCTAAAACAGGCATCCATTCCCGCCAACCTTGCAGGCATGCAAAGGTTTGGTATTGATACGAGATACGCTTTAGGTGTGCCTATTCCAGTTTTAAGAGGTATGGCTAAAAAAATAAAAAAGAACCATGCACTTGCTTCACAGCTTTGGAAAACAAATATTCACGAAGCACGGATTTTAGCATCAATGATAGATGACCCTGCATTGGTAACACCAGGGCAAATGGATAAATGGGTAAAAGATTTTTATTCGTGGGACCTCTGCGACCAGGTTTGCGGCAATTTATTTGACAGGGCTGCCTTTGCCATTAATAAAGCAAAAGAATACAGTGAAAACAAACACGAATATATAAAACGCGCCGGTTTTGTATTAATGGCAGAATATGCTGTGCAGAATAAAACCGCTGATAATAGCGTGTTCCTGCAATTTTTTCCAATTATAGAAAGAGAAGCCTGGGATGAAAGGAATTTTGTAAAAAAAGCGGTAAACTGGGCATTAAGGCAAATAGGAAAACGAAATGCCTCTTTACGAATTGAAGCAATAAAAGTTGCCAAACGAATTTTGAAGCAGGATACCAAGGTCGCCAAATGGATTGCAAAAAATGCGTTGGCAGAATTACAGCCCCCATCCCCTAAAGGGGCGACGAAGAAATAAGCGAATTAGCCCCAGCCCCTAAAGAGGAAAAAATAAAAGCGGATGACAAACTTCATACAGGTTATCATCCGCTTTATTATAATAAATAATGGATTTCTTACTCCCCTTTAAGGGATGGGGGCTGCTTTGGGGCTCTCATTCCCAAATCTCTTCTTTTCCTTCGAGCCATAACTTCACGCTTTCTGTAGTTACGCTCTTTGGCCTTTCAAGAGGGAAACCAAGTGCCCTATCCCAGCAAAGGCTGGCAAGTACGCCCAAAGCGCGGCTTACGGCAAACAAAACAGTGTAAAATTCATATTCCTTCATGCCATAATGCACCAATAAAGCGCCGCTGTGCGCGTCAACATTTGGCCAGGGGTTTTTTATCTTTCCAAGCGCCTTTAATATAGGCGGCACCGTTTCATAAACATTCCAAACAGTGTTTACTAATTTATCGTCAGGCATATGCTTTTTGCCAAACTCCATCTGCGCGGTAAAGCGCGGGTCGGTCTTACGTAAAACCGCGTGCCCGTAGCCCGGAACAACTTTGCCTGCGCTTATAGTTTGCTGAACATACGTGGCTATCTGCTCTTTGGTGGGCGAGTCTGTACCAATATCTTTTTGCAGTTCAAATATCCATTTTATCACTTCCTGGTTAGCCAGGCCATGTAATGGGCCGGCAAGGCCGTTCATACCAGCAGCATAGCTAAGATAAGCGTCGCTTAAGGCGGAGCCAACAAGGTGCGTAGTGTGCGCAGATACATTACCGCCTTCATGATCGGCATGAATGGTCATGTACAGGCGCATCAATTCTTTAAAGCTTTCATCTTCATAACCCATCATGTGGGCAAAATTGCCAGCCCAGTCGAGCAGGCCGTTTGGGTGAATATGTTCGTTATTCTTATATTTTCTGCGATAGATGTAAGCGGCAATGCGGGGTAACCGCGCAATAAGGTCCAGCGTGTCATCATACATCGGGCTCCAGTAATCTTTTTTATTGATGCCCTTTGCGTATTCTTTTGCAAAAATGCTTTCTGTTTGCAAGGCCATTACGCCGGCCACAAACATCGTCATGGGGTGCGTATTAAGCGGCAATGCATCTATCGTTGCAAAAACGTGGTTTGGTACATGGCTGCGGCGTTGTAAAAGGTTAGTAACGTTGTTTACATCTTCTGCCGTGGGCAATTCGCCAATAAGCATAAGATAGAACAAACCTTCGGGCAACGGCTCGCCGCCGCCATTTACCCGCGGTAATTTTTCGCTTAGTTCGGGTATGGAGTACCCGCGAAAACGTATCCCCTCCTGTGCATCCAGCAGGCTGGTTTCGGTAACAAGCCCCGTAATACCACGCATACCCTGGTAAACCTGCGCAAGTGTAACCTCGCCTATTTTTTTTGATCCATTCTGTTTCAGTAAATCTTTAATCTCTGCGGCTTTTGCATCAGCCTTAGCCTTAAACCGTTCTTTTAAAACTTCCATGACCGTATGTTTTGTATGTTGCGATTACAGGTACTTGCTAACCCGGCAATATACCGGTTTTAATTTGAGGCTTTAAAGTTAAGGCAAGATGGGTTAAGTAGGATAAAATAGTTGAAATGTTCGGCGGAATACGAGTTTGAAAGTTTAAGTGTTTGAATAGTTCAAGAGTTCACAAGTTCCAAAGTTCATAGGTTTACCAGCTCGAATGTTTGAATGTTCTCAAATTGCAACCCCCTGCATTTTAGAACCTGGTAAAGCATATATTAGCAAATGGACTTAGAACAGGCTATTCAGAAAAACCGGATTATTGAGATTAAATTTTCCTCATCGCAAAGGGCTACTTATTCAGGAGTGTGCCTGAAAGCAAATAAATATGTGTGGCTGATAGTAAATTATGATTTTAAAAGGAAAATGTTTGATGGCTTTTCTGTTGTTAGAAACAAGGATATAGAGTCTTATGCCGTTTATAAGAACAATAGCCTGGACATAAGAATAAATAATCTTATTGATTTTTTAGATGTTTTGCCGCTAAATAAAGTTAACACGTTTTATTCCGCCTTAAAGGAGGCAAAAAATAAAGGGCTGGTAGCAATTTTTATTGGCGGAAACGATAAATCATATTATGTTGGAAAAATACTTTCTGTATCCCGGCAGAAAGTACAGACCAGGCTAATAGATAAAAAAGGCTACTGGTCAAAAACAAAAAAATTTAAAATAGCAGATATAGATTTTTTTAGCTTCTTGACAAGGTATGAAACGGGATTATTAAAGATGGTCGAAAAAAGGGCCTCAAAATAACGGAAACCTGAATTGTTATCTTCTCAAAACTCTCAAACTCTCAAACCCCTCAAACCTTCTTCATCACATAAATTATCGAGCTGCATTTGTGGCTGTCAAACATCGCCTTAATATTTGATAGCAATCCTACCCAAACCGCTTTTACCAGGCCAGCCTTACCGGTTTTGTATTGTTCGCTGAGCATGGAAACATAAAAACTGTCAAACCACATAGGCCGGTATTGTGCAATAGTAAACCCATGCTGTTGGGCCAAAGACAGCATGCTTTGCGGTGAAAAATGATACAGGTGCCGTGGCACATCGTAGGCTGCCCAATACTCTTTGTATGCGTCAGCATCGTAACTGGTATAGTTGGGTACGGCAATGATTAATGCGCCTTTGGGCTTGAGAATAGAACTAAAATTATCCATGTACCTGTGCACTTCATGCACATGTTCCAGCACGTGCCACATGGTAATGGCGTCAAATGAATTTGCCGGTAATACAAAAAGGTTATCGGGGCTTTGCAATTGAATATTATGCTGCTTACCGGCGTTAGCCCTTGCAGTTTCATCGGGTTCAAGGCCGGTTACATTCCATCCGGCCCGCTGCATGGTTGCTGCAAAAGCCCCTGTGCCTGCGCCAACATCAAGCAATTTGCCGGTTTTAAGGTTGGCTGTTTTTTGTACCAGCCTTCTTTTGGTTTGCAGCGTAAAATTGCGGACGATATGGTACAAACGGTTTATAAACCCTTTTTTAGTGTCAGTGTGCGAAACGTAAGCTTCTGACTGGTAATAGTTACCAATTTCTTCATTGACGGGCACATCCTGGGTAAACCTGGCGGTGCAGGTATCGCATTGCCATACCTCAAATACCAGTTTGCTTACCGTGTGATCTTTCACATGTAAAACAGGCAGAATATTTGTACCATTGCACACCGGGCATTGCTTATATGTAGTAAAACTGCTCACAGGGTGGCAAAGAAAGTAAAGTTTCAGTTAAAAATACCCTGTATTGGGCATATGTTTTTTCATTCCAATGTTCTTTCTTTATTTTACCGTCTGAATAATGAATAACTCATCGAAAAATATCCGCAACCTGCTTTTGCCGGCAAGTTTTTTTGTTCCGTTCACATTTTACTTTTTTCTTTTTGGGGCCGGCGCCTACGTAGCGTATTTGTGGTTAATGCAGCATACCCAAATTCCAGGCACGTTGTTCAGCGACATGTTTCATCTTTTGCTGCATATTGCAATATGGTTTATGGTAGCATTGCTTGCGGTTGCCCTGCTAACTGTTGGCTTTTCATTGATGTACTTTTTGATTGAAAAAAGTAATGGGAATATAAAATTCTTCATTAACACTTCAGGAATTGCGAAGAATGAAGATGGTAACCAGAAACAGGGCGTGCACCTGCAGGTTTCGCCTATGTTAAAGCCTTTTTTGGGTTTTGTAAAACTGAGGCTAAAATACGATGGTGATAACTATACTGAAAAATTCGCTCTTGCTCAACGCAGTCAACGTAAGATGATATCCACTACGCTTGACGGGGATTATACCTGGAGCCTGCCCGAAATAAAAGAATACCACCTGGAAAAAGTGATCATTTACTTCGAAGATTTTTTTCAGTTCTTTTCATTTGCAGTGCCCATACCGGTCACAGACCATTTTTATACGCCCCCGACTAAAGAAAACGCTAAAAATTTTGCTATATCTCCGAGGAAAACAGAAGACACTGAAACGCGGATTGAAGAATTAAAAAGAGTTGAAGGAGAGTTTATCAACTATAAGAATTTTGAGAATAATGATGATGTGCGCCGTATTGTATGGAAAATATATGCCAAAAATAAAGAACTGGTGGTGCGCATACCCGAAATACTGGATCCCTATGCATCACAGGCTTACCTGTATGTGTCGTTTTACAACCATTTTAATGAGTCATATAACAGCACCGTTGACATTTATTTTCTTAACTACTTTAAAACCATTACCTGGGCCATTTATCAAAAACTTGCTGAACAGGGCTTTGAAATTAAGTATATTCCCGATCAGCATGCGTCAAATGCAAGTTTTACAGACGAGAAAAAAATGGTTGAATACACCATAAGCACCAGCGATTGGCAAACAGATAAGGATATAAAATCTTATGTTAACATGAAAGATGCTTCGGTAGTTGTTGTTACGTCTCTGGCAGACGCAGGGCAAGTGGGGGAATTGCTTTCATCTGCTACTGGCAGCACATTTTTTGTATTAATTAAATTAAGTAATAGCCTGCAGCGCTCGTACCTTGTTGGGTTATTAAAATGGCTATTTATACAGCAGGAAAAGAATGAGCTTGAAAAATATAAAACAAACTGGCAGCTTTCTTTATTGAGGCCGAAGATAACGCAGAACGAAAAGAAGCTGGCAGAACTGTTTTCAAAATATGATAAAACGCTTGTAATCTAATTCATGAATATAGGAAAAGTACATAACTGGAAAAAAGTAGTTGCCCAATTGGTATTATTGGCCGCACCCACTGCATGCCTGGCTTTTTATCTTTTGAACAGCATTAATGAAAACTACGGCATATTGCAAAACAGGTGGCTGGAACAGGGCTGGACATTTACAGCGGGTATGGCTATTTCACTTATTTTTTACAGTTTCAGGTTCCGTTTTGTCACCACCGCAGCCTTGTTGTTCCTTATTTTTTATATAGCATACAAATTTACAGGCTCTTTTGCTGTTGGCGAGTTTGACGGGTTGTTTGTTTCGGTGCGGGTAATGATATTCCTTATTCTTTTCTCAGCCGGTTGGATCACGGGTTTTGGCTTTTCAAGGTCAAGATATTTCAGCATTTTTTGGCCGCTATTTATCACGGCAGTGGTAATAATTACACTAAGCCGTTCGCAGTATTTCTTTTTTTCTGACCTGGTGGGGAAATTTGTTATCCTTATCATGTACTCAGTTTATATCATTTATACTTCTGAATTAATAAGGAATATAAACAACGATGAAAAATATTTTAGCTGGTTTGTTCTAAAACGAATAATAGGTTTTGATATAATAATGATCGTACTGCTTTTGTTTGTATTAGCATTTTTTAATAAAGATTTTAAAGCCATTGAAAAAGAATGGGGTGGCGGCCAGGGCAAATACGACCAGAACAAGAGCAACAGCGAGAGCATGACCAAGGATAATAAGGATGGAAGTATCAGCAATAAAGATCAAACAAAATTAACAGGCTCGCTAAGCAAAGACAACAGGCTGATATTTGTTTCAAAGCTTGACAGCTATTTTCCGGATGGCACTACACCCAATCCCCTTTATTTTACGGCATATTATTTCACCAAATTTGATACGCTTACCCAAACTTTTGAGCGTGACCCTCTCATGCCGGATAATGATCTTTTTATTCCCGATCCCTCAAAAATCCCATTGTACTTTACCAAGCTTGATTCTAATGTAATTAAAAATACACATGCCACTGTTGGCCGAAAAATTATAAGCGCGGATGTTTATAAGGTATTGATGTCACCGGACGATTATGTAGCGCCTTCAACTTCTTTCTTTTGCCAGCCTATACCCGT
>JABDFW010000061.1 GCA_013286305.1 Bacteroidota bacterium | reverse complement strand
TATTATCCTTCCATATATCGCACATAACGCAGCGGCAATTACAGGCGCTGTGCGGCATTAATATCACAATTGGCAAAGCATATATTTTATTGGTTTGCAAAGTGCGGTAACGCTTCAGCGTGTGATATAATGGCTGGTCAGGCATATTGTAATCCGGTCGTTTTAATTTTAAAAATATAATTCGTTTCTACTATGTTTTTTTTAGTTTTCATCAATTCGAAATGAAAATTATATTGTGCTGCAATAACTTTTATCAGTTCTATATCACAGCCATCACACAATATCATATATACTTCCGAACTGTCGTTAATATAACAGCCTAAATTCTTAAACAATAAAGTAAAATAGCTGCTATCCTCCCCGCAATACCATGCATAATCATTTTCAGTTTCTGGGTTTTTTTTATAATAGGGTGGATTGATGGCAATAATATCAAAATGTTGCCTTGGTATATCGTTAAACAGGTCTGACGCGATAACCTGCAATGGTATGTTATTAGTGTTCTGATTTATCTTAAGAAATTCAACTGCGGTCAGGCTTATATCCGTGGCCGTAACCAGTGCCCCTTTTTTTGCTGCGTTAAAAGCTATCAGCCCGCTTCCTGCGCCAAGCTCCAAAAAAGTTTTTTTCGCCAAATCCAAACGGTCAATATATTGTAATAAAAGCCTGGTGCTGAAAAAAAATGCCGGGTGAAATACCTGTGACGGCACTTGGAGGCGAATTCCTTTGTAGCGATATACTCTCTGTTTAGAAAGATATTTCGCAATCAATGGTTGAACAGTTTTACCAGTTATATATTTTATGATATTTTTCAAACCTGGTTGTTTATTAAAACCCTTCTATTTCAGGTTGCCTGTATTTCCATAATAGCTGCAGGGCTTTAAGCTCGTATGGCTTCCAGTAAAAATTTGTCTTATACCTGAATGCAGAAATAAAGCGCATAATACCGCGTTTCATTTTCGTAAGCCGCACATCCGATATGGTGGGATAATAACCGTTCAAAACCGTTTCAAAATTTTTTATTTTATTTATCATTTCAGGCGTTAACCATGGGGTAAGCGGGTTTTTTCGCAGGTCAAAATTTTCCCATGCAGGGCTTATCCAGTCTTCCAGTTTCTCCGGAAATTTAAAGCCTGATGCCAGCACTTTATTATACATATCCGACCCCTCCGTGGGTACAGGGCTGTAAGTGTAAATAATGATCTCCGTTTTAGGGTTTATTTGCTTTATTTCTTTAATAAAGGCAATATCAAAATCTATCTGCTTCATTACTTCTTCTTCAGTATCTGCTGGTGTGCCCAATACAAAAGAATATTCAGGAATGATATCAAACTTAGCCATTCTTGCAGCAAACTGCCTTATCTGTTCACCTGTTTGCGTACCGCCTTTATCCATTTTTTTTAGTATGGCATCATTGCCTGTTTCTGCACCAAAGAAGATCATTTTGCAGCCTGACCTGCGCATGATTTCCAATGATTCATCCGAATATTTATTAATAGTATCAATCCTCCCCTCACCCCACCAAACCATGTTGTCATTCATAACAAGTTTGGAGAAGGCCACTGTTCTTTTTTCGGATACAAAAAAATTATTGTCATGAAATTCTACAGCGTTGCCTCCGTAGGTCTCTTTCAGGTGTTTAATATCCCGGTAAATATTTTCTGCACTTTTGCCGCTCCACCTTGCATTGTATATAGGCACTACTGCACAAAACGAACATTTAAAAGGGCACCCCATGCTGGAATGGTAAGCTATTGTTTTAGTACCAAGATAAGTTTTACCAAGGTAACGCCGTAAAGGATAAAAATTGTTTAATTTTTCATAGGGTAAGGGCGCCAGGGTATCCTGGTCGTATAGTTCATCTTTCCGCGTTTTAATAAGCTCACCGTTTGCCATATAAATAAGGTTGCTTATAAACTCGTAAGGCTTATTATTTTCTAAAGCATCTATTAGTGCTGGAAAAGATTTGTCGCCGGGGCCATTTATAATAAAATCAATATACCCCGATGAAAGTACAGATCTTGGCTGGTTGGATGGGAAATAACCACCCCATATAATTTTTACACCAGGAAAATTTTCGCGTATCGTTTTTGATATAGGAATTGCCTGTTTAAGCTGCGGGCCCGGCATGCAGGTACAGCCAAAATATTTAAACTCACCGGTTTTTAGATGGTTAATTATTTTTTGCTGGGGGTCCGTCTCCATATTGCCATCTACCATAACATACTCATATAACCCCTCAATCGCAGCTGCAATTGTTAATATTGAATTAGGAATGCGCGGTTTATACCTTGCACTTCGGGGATTAAACAACAGTATCTTGTTCATATTATTTTGTCTGCCACCAACAGCTTATAATGTTCTAAGGTTATTTTCTTCTAAGTTAAACTGATTTTAGGGATATGCAGTTGCTAAAGAAAATAAAAAATTCTATACCATGTTTGATAGGGACAGGAAGGTAAAAATGTAAGAACAGGCTAAAATTAATTATTTCACTTTCTGGATAGCACCAGGAGGGCAAAATTAGAAAAACGGACCGGGGTGAACGAAATATAATTAAAGTACGCTTTGGAGCTTGATTTTAACTCTTTTAAAGAATGGATATATGTTTTGTGGCTAACATTATTATAATTGTTTACTAAAACCAATTTCTTTTGCAGAAAATATTTAATAGAATTTTTGAGTGGATATTTTCTAAAAATTACGGATAAACGCGAATCAAGTACCGTTAAAACAAGGTGGCAGTTTTTATTGCATATCAAAGCGATCTTTTCAAAAAAATCTTCCAGGTTAGGGATGCTGTTTAAAACAGCAAAATTTGCCAATATACCATCAATTTTTTGCGTAAAAGGCAGGGTATTTAAATTCCATTTATTGAAATCGACATTATTTTCAACGAAAAAAATTTCATTTGCGCGTGGCCCTTCTAACATATTTGCCTTTGCAACCTCCCTCATCCCATAAGATGTTTCAAGAAAAAAAAGTTGGTAATTGCTTTTATTGATCAGCCAGGGCAGATCTAACCCTGTGCCTCCGCCAAAATCTAAAATGTTGCCACTTTTTACATATTTGCCAAACTCAATGCTAATTATTTCACGCGCTTTTCTGTCATTTTCAGTCATGTGGCTGTTGTATTCCATTGCCACGGCATCATAAAAAGCATCGGCGGGTAATATTTTTTGCGGCCCTTGCATGCAGGTTTTTCATAAAGATAACCAAATTAAATTTTCAGGTGCATGCAGGCGGATAGTTACTAATATTTTATATTCGGTGTTTTCGGGTGAGTCTCATATCTTATGATCATCAAATTCCCGCCTGAAATAAAGTTTCCTTTGTATGTTTAAAAAATACATTTTAAGTGGGGGTATCACACCAAAGCCATGGAATAACAAATCTGCACCAAAGCGGGTACTTGTTATACGCCTGCAGGCTATGGGGGATATGATCATTACGTTACCTTATACGCAATGCCTTAGAAACAATCTGCCTCCCGCCACTAAAATAGACCTTCTAACACGCAAAGAAGTAGATGCCATTCCAAGAAATATTTATTTGTATGACAGGATCTATTCAATAAAAGGGGGCTGGAATTTTAAAAAGCAATTTTTATATACCTGTGCCATGCTGCCAATGCTTTTGTTTCGGCGGCATGATGTTATTATTGATCTGCAGGATAACCTGCTAAGCAGAATGGTAATAAAATTTACGCGGCCAAAGGCATGGTCAATATTCGACCGCCATTCCCCCATTCCGGCAGGCGAACGTACACGCGTAACCATCGAAAACGCCGGTCTTGGGCCAAATTTTGCATGCACACACTTCAAATTGAAATCAACATTTGGTATTGACAATTTGCTGCTAAATAATGGATGGAATGGCAGTTCCGCATTAGTGATACTGAACCCGGCTGGAGCGTTTGAAACACGTAACTGGCCCGTTGCTAACTATGTTGATTTTGCAAAATTATGGCTGGGTATATATCCCGGCACGCAGTTCCTGCTGATAGGTGTTGATACCATTGCATCTAAGGCTTCCTATCTCAAAAACCAACTGGGTGCCGCCCTTGTAAATTTGGTAAATAAAACCACGCCGGTTCAAGCCTTTGCCATTATGCAAAAAGCAGAAATGGTTCTGTCTGAAGATTCAGGGCTTATGCATATGGCATGGGTATCCGGTAAACCAACGCTCGCCATTTTTGGCAGCACACGAAGCGACTGGGCCCAGCCTTTGGGCAAGCATACCGCTTTTGTAGATTCATCGGATTTACCCTGCGGTAACTGCATGCAGGAAATATGTAAGTATGGCGACAATCATTGTCTTACCCGTTACACCCCGGAAATGATATTTATGAAGGCTGTTGAGTTATTACAATCACCTGTTTAGTTTTATCTCTTGGTATGAATTTTTTTCTTATAAAAAGATTCAGCGGCTCTTCGTAGAAAATAAATATAAGTATTGACATAAAGTAAGTGATCAGGTATGTTAATGTCGCGCATGCTATGTAGTGGGTTCCAAAATAAGGCAATAAAAAAGGTAAACTTATATACTGGATAATGATCATGTGCAAAAGATAAAAGGTATAAGAACTTCTGCCCAATATCCCTAAAACCCTTCCTGAAAGAAAACGTGATATAAAGCTATTTTCAGTCATTAACCCATAATACAAAACGGCTATCGGTACAGGGATTAAAAAATTATTCACTATGATAATTCTGTAAGGGGCTACGGGGGGATAGGCATATATAAAACCCATAACTATGATCAGAAACCCAACTCCTGCTGCGCCGCCTATAGTCCACTTATGCCCGGCCAATTTTACATCCCCTTTTTTTTCTTTTTTCATAAGAACAAGCGCCAGGTAAACACCTGCATAAAATTCAGCAAAATGGCCGAAAAAGGTGTTTGAAAACACAAATAGAGGTGTTTGCAAAATTGGAAGGCCCGATTTAGAAATAAGTAATGCTATACATAACAAAAGAAACCCGAAAGCAAGAGAGGATATAAAATTAATTTTTTTGATAAGTAAAATAATAAAAGGAGCAAGAAAGTAAAAGCATTCTTCAACGGTAAGCGACCAGCTTGGCTCTATCACAAAATCTTTTGAATTGTTTATTAGGGCGTGGGTAAGTGTATAGTTTTTGAGTAAAAGCAGTGGCCTGAAATCGTGTCTCAGCAAAATTGCTATAGAAACAAGTAAAAAATAAACGGGGTAAATACGGGCAAAGCGGTTTGTAAAATATTTAAACATGCTTTTACCGGTTAATTCTGCATTGTTATAATATAACCTTATAATAAGAAAACCACTTAAAACAAAAAAGAATGCAAGAACATTAATGGTTATATGAAAACCGGAAGGTGATGGAAAATGGTCAAAAAAAACCGCCGTTGCGCCCAAAGCACGTATGCCTGTTAGCGCGGGGTATTTTTCATTGCCGGATTTTATTTTTGAAAATAAACTCATTTTTTGCACGCGTTAAAATTTAGTGCACCCAATTCAAAATTAATCTTTAAGCTTCAAACAGATTTACCACAGCTTTTGCAATATCATCCATTGAATATACTAACGCAGGTATATATTCAGTATCCCTGCCTGATAGCAGTTCAACTGCCTTTTTTGCCATTTCTTCTTTTGTTGCTACTATATGCCAGCGGTCAATATCTTTATCCATCGGCCGGAAAAAACTAATAACATGTGCACCGGCATATAAAGCTTCGAGGCATACTGTGCTAAAACCCTCGTAATTAGACGTATGCAAAAACACTTTGCTTTGCTGCATCAGGTGTAATACTTCAGTGTGTTTTTTTTCTCCGGTTAATTGAATATTTTTCTCCATATTCAATACACTGATAAGCGATTGTAGTCTTTTTTCTTCGGGGCCCTTGCCGCATAGCATTGCTTTTACACCCGGTATTTTGCTGTTTATTAATTTTACTGCTTCAATAAAAACATCATACTGTTTTAATGGTATTAGTGAGCCTGCCGCTAAAATATCAATATTGCGCTCCAAACTTTCTTTACTGAAAAGATTAACATCAATTCCGTTAGGAATAACTATTTCAGGCCTGATATGGTAATTTTCATAAAATTGGTTTGCAAGAAAATCTGACAATGCAATTATTTCATCAACCTGCGGGCGGATAAGCGGAACATACACATTATTTTTCCTTGCATCCTGCCCCAGTATCCAGCCATAATGTTTAATGTTGTGCAGCCTTCCAAAATATTTTCCTATCAATGCACATTCTGTTATCCAAAAACTAAGCAACCCTGTTATAGTATTTTCTTTCTTTATTTTATTTAAAATACGCCAGGCTTTTAACCAGGTAATAATACGGTTAAGCTTTCCTTTGCTTCCTCTATAAATACTTATAACAGTGTTGCCATTCCATTTATAACTGGCAGAAAAATAAGGGTAGTCAAACGAAATGATAATAACTTCAAGTAAAGGGAAATTTTTATTTAATGCCCGTACAAATACCTGTTGTGCAGGCAGGCAGGTAGTATCGTTCTCGTTTTCAGGAAACCCCGGCGAGAGTATTACCAGCGTTTGTTTTGTATTAGTCATTAAGATTAACTATTTTGTTACAAAAAGATAAGCTCTTCTGCTGGTGCGTAATTAAAATGATCATTTTTCCATTGGCAGATAATTTTTTAAAATGTTCCAAAAGTGATAATTCTGAGGCGTTATCAAGCTCATTAAATGGTTCATCTAATATTATTACATCTGCATCTTTATACAAAGCTCTTGCAAGGGCTATACGTTGCCTTTGGCCCCCGCTAATGTTCCTGCCATTTTCTGTAATTACCTTATTTAATTTTTCGGGAAATTGTTCAATAAATTTAGTGAGGCCGGATATCTCCGCCACTTCTGTTAATCTGTTTGCATCGCCTGGGCTGTCATCTAATGTTATGTTTTTTTCAATTGTATCATGAATAAGAAAGTTCTGCTGTTTTACGTAGGCAATCTTCTTCCAATATGTTTGCCTTTCTAGAGTATCTTTCTCTTTGTCGTTAAAATAAACCTTGCCCTTGTCTTCTTTTATCAAACCAAGTAATAAATTAATAATAGTTGTTTTGCCTTTGCCGGATGCACCTGATATGCCAACAAATTCCCCTCTTTGTACCTGCAAATTGAAATTAGAAATGATTTGCTGACCCTTATATGAAAAAGATATATTATAGAAATAAATTGAATTAATGGATTGAATTATATCTTCATTTGTTTTAGTTGTATCAACTTTTCTTTCTTCCAGCAGATCGGGCACTGTAAATTTATAGGCCTTTATTTGCCCGCTGAGATTAATAATTCTTACAAGGCCGGGAATTGTCTTATATGCAGCAGCCATAAAGGCACCAATAACAATAAGATTGGTTTCATTTTCACTGCCGGAAATTTTATTGGCGATAATCAAAATAAATAACCCGAATACAGCAAATGCTTCAAGCAAGCGGGGTGGGAGCCCCTGCAGTATCTGCAGCCCTGCAATATCGGTATTAAGCGCGTATTCGCTTTTGGCAAACCGCTGTGTAAAAAAAACATTCTTACCGTAGATATTACTTTCCACAAAACCCAGCAATGCTTCCTTTAAATATTGCAATGCTTCAACGCTGCGCGTTTTTATGTTGTTTCTCACGGCATGTATCTTTCGCCTTGTATAAAACCATGTTAGTAATGTAACCGGTAATAATATAACGATAATTATAATAAATAATTTTGCGTTATAAATTAGTATAGAAATTGTTGCAAATAATATTAGCGCTGTTTCGGTGATTATTTGTTGCACCCCCGACAATACATAATGGGCAAATTCTGCTGGCTGTTGGCTTATTTTTCTTATATACACTGCGGAATCCGTATGAACATGATCCGAATAATTACCTTCAAGATAGTTAAGCAGGTTTGTTTCTGATATTCTTGAGGCAACATTATATACATACAAATATTGCCGTTTATGAACCAGGTAAGCCGCGAAGTTTTTTAATAAAAAAAACAGTAAAAAACACAGTACCAAATTAACAGAATGTTTATTAAGCAGCCAGCGTGGCAAAAATGGAATTGTATAATTTGAATTTTGCTGTGTGTAAAAATTAATAATAAAAAGCAACAATGCAAGAGAGAGAATATCAAGCAGGCTTACTAATATATTTAAGGCAGTTAACCCATAGAAATTCCATTTCTCTTTTTTATTCAGAATGGAAAAGATATTACTTAAAATATTATTCAATGCCTGAGCTGGATTATTTACAGTAACGAAAAATCAGATCAATATTGTAAACCATTTTTTATTACTTAAGGTTGCTTCGCGGTGGTTCTATTATTTCAAAAAGATATAGATTATTTTTTTGAAACTTATTCCGTCATTATCAGCCCATCTTTCATGTGCAATATTCTGTCACTCATATCGGCGAGCTCTTCATTGTGTGTAACAATTAAAAATGTTTGTTTAAAATCGTTGCGTAATTGTACAAAAAGGTCGTGCAGTTCTTTTGCATTTTGGCTGTCGAGGTTTCCGGTCGGCTCATCGGCAAAAACAATTGCCGGTTTATTAATAAGCGCCCTTGCCACAGCAACCCTTTGTTGTTCACCGCCGCTTAATGCCTGTGGCTTGTTGTCAAGCCGTCCCCCAAGCCCTAATATTTTAAGCAGATTTGCTGCCTCTTTCTCCACATCTTTTTTTCTTTTACCTAAGATCCAGCCTGGTATACACACGTTTTCCAGGGCAGAGAACTCCGGCAAAAGGTGATGAAACTGGAATACAAACCCAATATTATTATTGCGAAAAGCAGCCAATTTTTTGCCCTTTAGGGAATGTACAGCAGTGTTATTAAGGAATATTTGCCCAATATCCGGAACATCAAGTGTGCCTAAAATATGTAACAAAGTGCTTTTACCCGCGCCTGATGAACCAACAATAGAAACAATTTCGCCCGTATTCACCTCTATATCCACTCCTTTTAAAACATGCAGTTGCCCGTAACGCTTATGAATATTAACTGCTTTTAGCATGCAATTGTATTTTGGGTAGTAAATAAACGCAAACGTAATCACAAAGTGGGTGCTAAAAGCAGTGTTTTTATAATTTTTGAGGATTTATTTAACCTGCCGGGCAATTGGCATTTGGTTATTTCGTTACAACCCTTACATTTGCGCAAAAATTGAGAGGCTATGTTTTGGACATTAGAATTAGCCAGCTATCTTGAAGATGCCCCCTGGCCGGCCACCAAAGACGAACTGATTGACTATGCTATCCGTTCCGGCGCGCCTATTGAAGTGGTGGAGAATTTACAGGAACTGGAGGATGAGGGCGAAGTGTATGAAAGCATTGAAGATATTTGGCCGGATTACCCAAGCCAGGAAGATTTTTTGTTTAATGAAGATGAGTATTGATATTCTTCTGCACCAAACTTTATTATACTAAACCGTTGCAATGCAGCGGTTTTTTATTTGGGAGAATCCATGACCTAAGCCTGGATGCAGCAAGCAATTTTGCAAAGGCGAAAGGCTGCTCAACAAGGTTTTAAGTGGTTAATATCTGCAAAAAATTTAGCCTGCTTTCTATCAGGGTTTTCATCCCCTCTCTCCGGCTCGTGCGGGCTGATGAGGGGCACGGGGTGAGGGTCACTCCTTCATCTGTTCAATAACTGCAGGTGTTACACCCGTAAAGCTAAACCCGCCGTCATGAAACAGGTTTTGCATGGTTACAAACCTTGTAAGGTCGCTAAACATGGTTACGCAGTAGTTGGCGCAATCGTCCTGGGTTGCATTTCCTAAAGGGCTCATTTTTTCTGCATAGCTTATAAAGCCGTCAAACCCTTTTACCCCGCTGCCGGCGGTAGTGCGTGTTGGCGATTGGGAAACGGTATTTACCCGCACTTTTCTTTTTATACCATAATGATACCCGAAGCTCCGGCTTATGCTTTCAAGCAGTGCTTTTGCATCAGCCATTTCGCTGTAGTCAGGAAAAACCCGTTGCGCGGCAATATAAGTTAACGCTATCACACTGCCCCATTCGCTCAACGCATCCAGTTTATAGGCTGTTTGCAATATACGATGCAGGGACATTGACGAAATATCAAAAGTTTTATGGTTAAAGTCGTAGTTGAGGTTAGTGTAAGGAATATTTTTACGCACATTTATACCCATACCTACTGAATGTAAAATAAAATCAATTGTCCCGCCAAAATGTTCCATAGACCTGGTAAATAAATTTTGCAGGTCATCCATATTGGTAACATCAGCCCCAATAACGGGTGCATTACCACATTGCTCTGCCAATTTATTTATTTCGCCCATGCGTAACGCTACGGGCGCATTGGTTAATACTACCTGTGCGCCTTCTTCATAGCAGCGTAAAGCGATTTTCCATGCAAGCGATTTATCATCAAGCGCCCCGAATATGATACCTTTTTTTCCTTTCAGCAGGTTATATGGCATAAAGAATGGTTTTGAATTATGTGGCGTCAAAAATAGCTTTTTTGTGCAAACCACAGCCGTCGTAAATTTTATAACCGGCAACGCAACGTTAAATTACTTATTGCCGTATTAAATTGTTTGGTTAAATTTCCGCTTAATTTGCATATCCCTAAATAAGTTTATTTTTTTCAACCACATGAAAAGTATCTTAATAACTTCTGCTTTTTTTCTCTTATTTCATCATATCTGCATAAGCCAGAAAATTGATTCATTGTACAAACTGGTTCAGCGGGCTAAAAGTGATTCTGCTAAGGCTAAAGCACTTGGCGACCTGGCTTACTCAATTTCATCCAACGACCCTGATTCTGCTTTAAAACTTGGCTGGCAGGGGGTGTCGCTGGCAAAAAAATCTAACAGCAATGCAGCACTGGCAAACTGCCTGCAGGCAATTGGCTGGAGTTATTTTCGCTTAGGCAAGAATGATTCCGCGATTATTTTTATAACCCAGGCAAAGAATATTTTTCACCAGTTAAAAATGTTGTGGGATGAAGGCAGTTGCCTTAAAAATATGGGCAGTGTATATAGCAGCAGTAATGACTATACCAAAGCTTTTGCGTGCCTTATGCCTGCAAAGGCCTTATTTGAAAAACTGAAAGATGAGAAATATGAAGCTTATGTTGATAAGCAAATAGGTGGAATTTACCGGCTGCAGGGCGTATTAGGCCTGGCTAAGCAATACCTTTCTTCAGCAATTGCCACATTTGAACGGCTGCATGAGAACGGCTATCTTGGTGACGCGTTTTCTGCTTATGGTTCGGTGTTTTGGGCTGAAAAAAATTATGATTCCGCCTTGTACTTTTACCGCAAAGAATACCAAATATATTCAGGCGTCTCCAATATATCTAACCAGGCTTATGCTGCTGAAAATATCGGTACCGCGTTTTATTCAAAATGTGAGGAAAAAAATGGCAGGGTGTGGGCAGACTCTGCTCTCTTATATTTTGAAAAAGCCCTCGGCTATTTTGAAAAAGTGGCTGATAGCACAGACGTAAATTATGAGAAAATAAACATAGGCGCAGCCCTGCATTTAAAAAATGACTATAAGGCTGCGGCTAAAAACCTCACAGAAGCGCTGAGCTTTTTTAGCAGGGCAAATAATATAGCCCAGGTTTACCAGGTTTATTATGAGCTAAGCAAAGTTTACCGGGACCAGGGCGATTATAAAATCGCCTACGCCCTTCTTGACTCGGCATCTGTATATAATGATACGCTTACCTCGCGCAATAACGCTTCAACCATTGCCGGTATGTTTGCTAAATATGAAGCGGATAAAAAAGACAGAACAATACTTTTACTAAACACGCAACAAAAATTATCCGAGCAGGAACTAAGCAGGCAGCACATCATCACCATTTTTATTATCAGCCTTGCATTTTTTGGAATTTTTTTAGTCTTTATTCTGTGGAACAGAAACCGTATAAAGCAAAAGTTGAAAGAAGTACAGGTACGCAACCAGCTCTCAAACGACCTGCATGATGATATTGGCAGTTCCCTAAGCAGTATTTTATTGTTAAGTAACCTGGTGGGCCAGCAAAAAAATGATGAGAGTGTAAATAAAACATTGCTCGAAAAAATAGCGAATAATACCAAAGAGGTGATAGACAAAATGAGCGATATTGTATGGACGATGAACCCCAAGTATGATGAGGGGGAAAGCTTGAGAGAAAGAATAGAAAATTATGTTGTACGGCTAAAAGAAGTGACCACTGTTACCATTAACGGGAACATAGACGGAAAGATTGACCAATATCATTTTACGATGGAATTACGCAAAAACATTTTCCTTATTATTAAGGAAGCCATGAACAATGCATTGAAATATGCCAACGCTAGCCTGCTTCAGCTTGATTTTATAGCCGGGGAAAAATATTTTCAAATACTAATAAAAGACAACGGGATTGGTTTTGACAAAGCGGTAACTGTAACAGGAAATGGGTTTGAAACAATGATACACAGGGCAAAAGCAAGCAACGGCGAATGCACTATTACCTCTGAATGCGGAAAAGGCACCCTGGTAAAAACAATTATTCCTATACCTAATATTCGGTAGTAAAACATTCAATAAATATGTTTCACTTTGCATAATGCAGAATAACCCAAAAATACGTGTAATACTTTTTGAGGATAACAGCCATTTGCGGGACTCATTATATTTCCTGGTAAACACTTCGAAGGAGTTTGAGTGTATTGCAGCATATCCTGACACAAGGCAGGCACTGAAGAATATTGACAACTTAAAACCGGATGTTATTATTACCGATATTGAAATGCCGGGCATGAATGGCATTGATACAACACGCCTTATTAAGAAAGAGTACCCTGATATGAAAATACTGATATTAACAGTGTTTGACGATAAGGAAAAAATATTTCAATCTTTATGTGCGGGAGGTTCGGGCTATTTGCTTAAAAATTCAACACCTGAACAAATTTTGCAGGCATTAAGCGATGTATATAAAGGCGGTTCCCCGCTCTCCCCTTCAGTAGCTAAGCTTGTTGTTCAATTCTTCCAGCGCACAATGACAGACACATTACCCGATGATTATAACTTAACACCAAAGGAAAAAGAATTATTGCAATGCCTGGTAGATGGAAAGAGCTATAAAATGATTGCTGATGCAATGGTTATTTCTGTTGAAACTGTAAAAACGCACATCAAAAATATTTACCGCAAGTTACATGTTAACAGCAGCCATGAAGCTGTTGCTAAAATACTAAAGCAAAGAATTGTATAATATATTGCAAAGGCTTGCAGGATTATACATACAGGCGGCAACCTTTCGGGGCTGCCTTTTTTATTTTTTAGGCTTGTTCACTCATATAACTTTCTACCGGTTCGCATGTGCACACAAGGTTCCTGTCGCCGTAGGTATTATTAATACGCGCAACAGCAGGCCAAAATTTATTTTGGGTAACATAAAAAAGCGGGAAAGCCGCCTCTTTACGTTTGTACTTATGGTTCCATTCGTCACTGCATACAACAGCCTGTGTATGGGGAGCATTTTTTAGAGGGTTATCAGTTTTATCATACGCCCCACTTTCTATAGCTTTTATTTCTTCATAAATGCTTATCAAAGCATCACAAAAACGGTCTAACTCACCCTTGTCCTCACTCTCAGTTGGCTCTATCATGATTGTTCCCGGTACAGGAAAGCTCATAGTAGGTGCATGAAACCCATAATCTATTAAGCGTTTTGCTACATCCTCACCCTCAATACCGGAGGAAGCCTTAAATGGCCTCAGGTCAACAATAAACTCATGAGCGCAAGTGCCGTTGCTGCCGGTAAATAATATTTTGTAATACTTCTCCAGCCTTGCTTTCATGTAATTGGCATTCAGTATGGCATATTCGGTAGCCTGTTTAACGCCTTCTGCACCAAGCATTTTTATATAAGCATAGCTTATCAGCAAAATGGATGCAGAGCCGTATGGTGCAGCGCTAACCGCATGATAAGATTGCGGGTTTTCTTTATTCACTTTTAACCCTTCACTTTTAACTTTTAACTCTTCACTTTTAACTGTTAACGCCTCATGCCCCGGCAAATAAGCTGCAAGGTGTTTCCTTACGCATATTGGCCCCATTCCCGGGCCGCCACCGCCATGCGGGATAGAAAATGTTTTGTGCAGGTTAAGGTGGCAAACATCAGCCCCAATTTCAGCCGGGGAAGTTAAACCCACCTGGGCATTCATGTTAGCGCCATCCATATATACCTGGCCACTATGTAAATGAATGATTTCGCAAATATCCTTGATGCTTTCCTCAAATACGCCGTGTGTTGAGGGGTACGTAACCATTAACGCCCCCAGGCTGTCTTTATACTGTTCTGCTTTAGCTTTAAGGTCATCTACATCAATGTGCCCATCCTCATCGCTTTTAACCACCACCACCTTCATACCCGCCATTACAGCGGACGCAGGGTTGGTGCCATGAGCCGATATAGGTATCAATACCACGTTACGATGCCCGTTGTTATGCGCTTTGTGGTAAGCCATAATGGTTAATAATCCTGCATACTCGCCCTGTGCGCCGCTATTGGGCTGCAGGCTGCAGGCATCAAAGCCTGTTATGGTATTCAAATATTCAGCTAATTCGTTTATTACCTGTAAATAGCCTTTTGTTTGTTCAGCAGGTGCAAATGGGTGTATCTGGCTGAATTCGGGCCAGCTAACCGGTATCATTTCACTGGCAGCATTCAATTTCATGGTGCAACTGCCTAAGCTTATCATACTTGTATTTAGCGACAGGTCTTTATTTTCTAATTGCTTCATATAACGCATCATCTGGCTTTCGCTGTGGTGCGTATTAAATACGGTATGTTTTAAGATGGGTGTTTGTCGCATAGCAAATGGCGGAACGCCGGTCAGCTCATACTCCTCAATATCAAAGCTTATAGTTGCTTCATTTGATCCTTTTGCTTCTGCAAAAATATAAACGATATCCAGCACATCTTTTTGTGTAGTGGTTTCATCAAGCGAAATGATGATGTTATTATCATCCCCATAATAAAAATTCACTTCGTGTTTTTCGGCAATGGGTTTAATACTTTCGGCATCGGCTTTAATGTGCAGTGTATCAAAATAAAAAGTATTCACATTCGCATACCCCAGTTCCCCCAATGCCTCAGCGAGTGTTTGCGTAAGTAATGCTACACGTTCTGCAATTTCTTTCAGCCCGTCAGGGCCATGATAAACGGCGTACATGGCCGCCATATTTGCCAGTAAAGCCTGTGCTGTGCAAATGTTTGAGGTAGCTTTTTCGCGTTTTATATGCTGTTCGCGTGTTTGCAAAGCCATGCGTAAAGCCCGGTTACCCTGGGCATCAATGCTAATGCCTATAATACGTCCCGGAATGTTCCGTTTAAATTCATCTTTTGTTGCAAAAAACGCGGCATGTGGGCCGCCAAAACCCAAAGGTACTCCAAAGCGTTGCGCAGAGCCTACGGCTACGTCCGCACCTAACTCGCCGGGCGGTGTAAGCAATGTTAATGCAAGCAAGTCTGTGGCCATCACTACATAACCGCCAACCATGTGCATATCCTCAATAAAAGCACGGTAATTGGGTATTGAACCGTTGCTGTTGGGGTACTGTACAATAGCTCCGCAGTATTTTTCATCAGGGGTAACTTTATTGTAGTCACCAAATACCAATTGTATGCCGATGGGCTCGGCGCGGGTTACAAGTACATCCTTTGTTTGGGGGAAGATGTTGTTATCAACAAAAAACTTATTTTTTTCCGCAATGTCGCCTTTGTTTACATGATGAAATACCATCGCCATACCCTCGGCAGCGGCAGTGGCTTCATCTAATAATGAAGCATTGGCAATTTCCAAACCGGTAAGGTCGCTCACCATTGTTTGAAAATTAAGCAGGCTTTCAAGCCTCCCCTGGGCTATTTCGGCCTGGTAAGGCGTGTATTGCGTGTACCACCCTGGGTTCTCGAAAACATTCCGCAGTATCACACTGGGGGTAATGGTATTATAATACCCTTGCCCTATATAGGTTTTATATACTTTGTTTTTTGCCGCTACTTTTCTTAATTCCTCCAGGTATTCCTGTTCGCTTATGGCTGCTGGTAACCTTAAAGGCGCTTTAAGCCTTATGCCTGCCGGAATTGTTTTACTTATCAGTTCCTCCATGGATGTTACACCAATAATATCCAGCATTTGCTCCGTATCCTGTTTATTGGGACCGATGTGCCGTCTCTGAAACCCGGTCGCCTGCGATTCAAATAAATTCATGTGCTTAGATTGACCAATTTTTAAAAAGAAAGCGCAAAGTTACGACGTATCAACGGGATAAAAATGGCTCTTTAAATTGTGGGGAAAGGCTGTGAAGTAGTTGATGGGTAATTTATGTTGGAAAAGTCCATAGTCCGTGGCCATAGTCCATGGCAATACATGCGGATTAATATTTGGTTTGCCAGGCGCTAAAAGCTACATCCGCGAAGAACTTATAATCACCGTCTTTTCTTTACTATGGGCTATGGACGATGGACCATGGACTATTGAATCATGCCTCCACCCCGGCCTGCCAAAAACATACATGAGCTTGCTTTTAATATCCGGGGCTTGCTTTACATCGTTTATCATATTTCTAAATTCATGAAAAACAGTCTCCGCCGGGTTATTGGATGTCGGAGGTTTTGTAACGCCATAAACCACCTTTTCGCCCTCAGGTTCAAAAGTGCCAAACATTTTATCCCAAATTATCAGGAACATACCCATATTGCGGTCTATGTACTGGTCGTTTTTGCCGTGGTGTACCCTGTGGTGGCTGGGGGTTACAAAAATATACTCCAGCCAGCCCATTTTATTTATCATCTCGGTATGTACAAAAATGCCCCATATCTGCGTGGCGGAATAAATAAATGCAATATCCTGCGGCCTGAAACCCATGAAAGCAAGGGGAATAAAATAAAAAAAACGGTATAAAGGCTGGAAAACCGAAGAACGGAAGCCAACCGTAAAATTGAATTTTTCAGAGCTGTGGTGGGTAACATGCATGGCCCAAAAAAAGCGAATTTCATGGTCAAAGCGGTGCAGCCAGTAATACATAAAATCTTCCCCCACCAGCAATACCAGCCAATAAATAACCGGGTGGCTCCAGTGAAAAAAGGCATGTATAAAAAAGTATTGGAGGATGGCAAGATATACAACCATGAATGCCAGGTCTATGCCCGAATTAAGCAGCATAAGGTAAATATTGGCAATAGTATCCTTAACGGTATATGCTTTGCGATGCTGCAGGTGGCTTAGCAATATTTCCAGCCCTATAATGATTATATAAATGGGTGTCGAGATCAGTATCAACCACTCTTCCCTTATTGCATCCATTATCTTTTGTTTACTTTTATGCAGTGCAAATTAACGCTAAAAGGCCGAAAGCGGGAAAAGGCAGGAGTCAGTAAGTTATCTGTTAAGGCAAAGTCCGAAAGGGTGCCATATTAGCGATGGGTGCTGCCCATGGGAATAATAGCGGTGGATAATAGGGAAACAGCCCCTGTCCGTACCGGCACGGGCGGGCTGAAAGGGCGTAATATACCAGCGATGGGCAACGCCTATCGTAAAATGACCGTCGTAATAAGGTTTATTTTAAAGAATATTAACAATATGAGTGATATAAATTTAGAGAACTGGCAGGCTAAAAGTGATGAACATCAAAAAAAGTATAAACAATTTCTTGAAAAAGCAAACAAGAATAAAGTTTTAAAACAACTACCGGGTTTACACGAAGAGGCTTTTGAAAAAATAAACTGCCTTAACTGTGCTGCATGCTGCAAAACATACTCGCCACGATTTAAGCCACCGGATATCAAGCGCATAAGCAAGCACCTTAAAATGCGCGAAACAGATTTTATTGAGACATATTTGAGAATGGATGAGGAAGGCGACTACGTAGTACAAAGAACACCATGTCCTTTTTTGGGTGATGACAATTATTGTGGCATTTACGATGTGCGCCCATCCGACTGCGAAAGATTTCCTTACACAGATGAAGATGTGCTTTTTAAAAAATATAACATCACTTTAAAAAACTCAACTTTTTGCCCAATTGTGTTTTACGTGCTGGAAAACCTAATTGCCGCTGTCTGAACTACGATTTGTCCAATGGACTTCTGTGGAGGGTGAATTTACTGGATTTGGGGGATGGATGAAATAATTCAGGGTGTTCGTTCGACAATCCTTTTAATCGTCAAAATCCCCCCAAATCGCCGTTCAGACAATCTCTCCCCAAATCTCCATTCAGGCGAATCAGAAAAATCAGGCCAAAATCTTGGTCCTATTTACCCCCCAGTTCATCATACGCAATACCAAGGTTTGTTGGCAATATTTTAAAATCATCTTTCCAGTCATCAACATTCGGGAGAATCGTAGCTTTTACAATCTCGTCTTTTGTTTTGCCTGCCTTCATTTGCCGGCTGGTGTAATCAAACAGTTGCTCAAAATAATTCTTCATGCTCTTAAGGTCTTGCTTGGTGCCGGTTACCTTATCAATATTTGCACCATGCCCGAAAACAAAAACTGTTTCGCCATCAAAAGTCTGCATGGCCTTATCTAAAACAGTCATCCAGTTGGTGGCGGATGCGCCGGAAGATTTATCAATAAAAGGATATATACGGTTAAACATCAGGTCGCCCATGTGAGCGATATTGGCATGTTCAAAATGAATAATAGCGTCACCATTGGTGTGGGCTGCGCCAAAATAATGCGTTCTTATACTTTCATGGCCTATTTTGTAGTGCCAGTTATCATCCCAGGTAATATCGGGGTATAATTGCTGGTCTTCGGTCTTTTTTTCTTTGGCAACCCTTTCCTGGTTGGCTTTTGAATTGGTGTGTGCCGATACATGCTGCGTAATGCCTTTAAAAGATATATTGCCCGCCGTATGGTCGCCATGATGGTGGGTATTAATAAGCATTTCAAATGGCGCAGGAGATTGCCCTTTCAACAGGGTAATAAGATGTGTAGCCTGTTCAGGATATTCAGCATCAACTACTACAATTCCTTTTTTATCCAGCAGGTAAGCAATCGTGCCGCCCTTTTCGGTAAAAATGCCCACATTATTTCTAAGCGTTTTTGTTTTCCAGGGGTCATCGGGCCTAAAGGCGAATGACTTATAGTTGCTTAATGCAAATGCTCCTGTTGCGAGCGAAGCATTGCGTAAAAAACTGCGGCGTTGCATAAGTAATTGTTATGACACGAATTTAAGCGAATTACACGAATTATTTGAGGGTGGAAGATGCGTGATTGCCAGGATTGCAACGGTAATATATATGCTTCAGCAGTATTCACCGATAAAATGATTTATTTCACCTAAAAATAAAGTTACCTATACTTTCGTACGATGATATATATACCTTTGGAACATGAAAGCAGAGCCAGAAGATCAAGCCAAAAAAATGGAGCCTACAAAAGCCGAGTTGGAGATACTTCATGTGCTTTGGGCTTGCGGGCCATCAACTGTTCGTTTTGTGAATGATAAGTTGAACGAACAGCGCGAGGTTAATTATACTTCAACCCTAAAGGTAATGCAGATAATGGCAGATAAGGGAATATTGAGGAGAGATGAAAGACAGATGAAACATATTTATCACGCAGTGGAAGAAGAACAAAAAACCAAGGATCATTTATTGGATAAGTTTGTAGAATCGGTTTACCAAGGCTCAACGGGCAAATTGCTGATGCAGGTACTGGGCAACAAAAAAACATCCAAAGAAGACTTGGACAATATTCGTGAAATATTGAACAGGTTGGAAAATCAATAATTATCTAACTATAAAACACGGGGTATGAGGGCTGATGAATGGGTGAACGCACTTTGCAATACGCTGGTGCAATCCTTGTTGCAGGGTATATTCCTGGCTGCGGCGGCAGGGCTCATCGTTATCTGCACCAGGAGGGTGAGCGCAGCCTTGCGGTATAACCTGCTTGTATCGGTGCTCCTGTGTTTTGCTGCTGTTGTAATGATAACCTTTATTGTCCAGCTTGAAACCGCGGCACATACATCCAGGTTGGGGGTGCAGGTTGTGCCAGCTGTGGAAAACCATTCGGTTGTTAGCATTAACAACACGATGCAGGGCACTACAGCTAGAAGCTTCACTAACACGCTAACCGGTTACCTTAACAGTCATGCCAATATCGTCGTCTTAATTTGGTTCTTAATTATTTGCGCAAAAAGTATTCAATTGGCGGTTGGGCTGCATGGTACATACACATTGAAACGGGTAAACGTTTTTACTGTAACCGGCCACTGGCAAGCACGGATACAGCAG
>JABDFW010000060.1 GCA_013286305.1 Bacteroidota bacterium | reverse complement strand
AGTAGCATCCACGCCCGCTAACTGCGCTATTTCGCTAAACGTTCCGTCATGGTTATTCAGCTGCAGGCAATTACTGGTAAACTGGTGATGAAAACCCAGTTGGTTCCTGGCATTTTGCACATTATATTCATCAAATTTGATGGTTGTTTTTAAACGCTGGTCACTTTCAGGAAGCATTTCTGTTGTAAAGATATCGAGGTAGCCATCGTTATTAATATCTGCCATATCAGAACCCATGGAACCATTACTTATATGCCCCATAGCATCGTCAATCACTTCTTTAAATGTTCCGTCATGTTGGTTAATATAGAGGTAATCCTTTTCAAAAAAATCATTTGATACATATATATCTTCCCATCCGTCATTATTTACATCGCCAACTGTAACGCCCAACCCAAACCCTATTTCACTGCCATAAATTCCTGCCTGCGCGGTTACATCTTTAAATTTACCGCCATCATTCCTGTATAAACGGTCGCCATTTAAAGGGTCGCGTTTATTCCGCAAATTATTATCATACCCAAAACTTTCGATTGAGCGGGGGCTATTATTTAAAACAAAGCAATCAAGGTCTCCATCATGGTCATAGTCAAAAAATATGGCCTGTGTTGATTCGCCTTTGTCGTCCAGCCCATATTCTTTTGCTTCCTCTTTAAAGGTGCCGTCTTTTTGATTTATATACAGCTCGTTTGCCCTGTTATCACCATTTATTATACCGGCATTGCATACGTAAATATCCAGCCAGCCATCGCCGTTTATATCAACCATTGTTACACCCGTATGCCATTTATGTGTACTGTTAATGCCTGCTTTTTCGGTAACATCCTCAAACTTCCAGTTGCCTTTATTAATGTACAGTTTATTCTGCCCCTGGTTTGATGTAAAGAAAATATCGGGTTTACCGTCATTATTCACATCGCCTATAGCAACACCGCCGCCATTGTAAAAATTGTGGTAGTTAAAAATATTCATCTCTCTTGTATCAGTAACATGGTTATTGAAATCAATACCCGTTTCTGAAGCAGGCAATAACCTGAACAAAGTGTCCTGAACCAAATTCTTTTTTGGGGAATTGCACGATGGAAAAGATATTAAGATGAAAATAAAGCCAACCACACAAACAAATGAGGTACATATGGCATATATTCTTATGGCTTTAAGAAAAGGCATTCGCTAAGTTTTATTTTGGCTTATCACTAAATTGTATCACCATGGTACTGTCATTATTCCTTGCTAAAATGTATGCGGGTTTTTTTGCAATATTTATCCCGCTTATATGGCGTACCTGGCCTTTAACCTGCAAGCCATTAATGTTTTCGCAGGTAAATCCGCCATTGCCTTTATTTATTAAAATGGTTCCAAAATCGGCATCATTTCTGCCCATCTGTATATTATTTTCATAATAATTACCCATCAGCAATATATCCGGAAGACTGTCATCGTTTGCATTTACCATAGCTGCAGCCCTGTAAGGCGTTAGCTGTGCCTGCCATGGCAGCGCCTGCAAGCTAAACTGCATATTGCCTTTGTTAATCAGTACAGCATTCTGAAAATAATTAGCCGTTAATGTATCCGCGGTTTGCAGCTTTTCTTTGGTAAACAGTTCTTCCAGCGAAGCTTTTGCAAAATCGCCTGCGTACAAAAACCGTTTCTTAAGCACCGGCAACTGTCTTTCAAGTTCACTCATATTAGCAAAAGGCAATTCCCGCCCCTGCATATAAAAAGTGAGTACCTGCTCTTTTTTGCCATTATCGTCAAAATCATTGTAATATAACCGTACAGGTTCTTTTTCAGAGGCCTTTAAACGGCTGTTCAGGCCAAGGTTACCAACTATAAAATCAATCTTCCCGTCATTATTAATATCGCAGGGCAAAATAAAGTTCCACCATCCTTTCTTATCAGTAAGCATTGTCTTTGTAAAATGCCCGTTGTTATTTATGAATGCACAAATGCCACCCCATTCCAAAGAAACAACAAGGTCTTTTTTTCCATCACCATTAACATCACACCAAACAGCATCTGTAACAAAACCAACATTCTCTAATTCTTTTGCATACAAGGCAGTAACATCTTTAAATTTTCCTGTGCCGTCATTCTGCAACAAATACGACCGCGGTATTTGTCCGTATGCCCAGGGCACAGAACGGCCACCTATGAACAGGTCTGCGTAACCATCGCCATTAAAGTCGTAAGGCACCACGCAGGACGCGCTTATATATAAACTGTCAAATGCATTTCTTCGTTTTGTAAAATGCCCTTTCCCATCGTTCAGATAGACACGCGGCGTTAAAAAGGAATCTTTTCCATAATATTCATTACCGCCGCTTGCCACCACTAAGTCCATTTGCTTATCATTATTAACGTCCACCCAGCAAGCACCGTCATCCTCGTAGGTACTATCGTTTTCGAGCCCCGTTGCTACTAATCTTTCAAAACGGCCCGTTGCCTTTTGCACAAAAATGCCGTTTTTTTCGCCTTTGGACGACCCAATAAACACATCTTCCAAACCGTCGTTATTCATGTCGCCCACGGCAAGGGCCGGCCCTTCTGTTGAAACCATGTGCGGTATAAGGGGCTCACGGTCAAATTCTCTAAATGGGTTTTCCGTGTGTTTGTAAAGCAGGTTAACCTGCTTAGTAATGTCGGTTGCAGGCTTTGTTTCATTTTTATAAAATTCCGTTATCTTTTTATAATCAAATTTTGGCAATCCCGTTTTATAGGCAATCGTATCAAAAGGATTGCCCTGTTGCCATTGCAAGGGTTGATAGGTATTATCCGGCCAAACTACAAATGCTGAATCTACCCGGGTTTTATATAACCCTATGTGCATGGGGGTTTCCATGCTGGATAAAAAACCTCTCACCGGGCTTTTTTCATATGTTCTTATTCCACCGTTTGCATACAGTATAATTTTTGTACCTATAGCGTTAATATTTTTAGGTGGCCCTTTTAGTTTTATCTCAAGAAAAGGTTTATCATTTTTATCATTTGACCTGTTCTCATACACCAGCGCAGGATCGTCAATATTATTTACCACCACATCAAGGTCTCCGTCATTATCAAGGTCAGCATATACTGCCCCATTTGAAAACGTTGGCACATCATCTTCTATTTCGTTGCCCATATCTTTAAAAGTCAGGTCGCCCGAATTACTAAAAAATTTATTGGGTATCTTTATTTGCGGAAAATTGTCAATCAGTTTCATATCCTGTCCCCCAATGTCATTACCTCTTATCTTGTTCTGTATCTCGTCATTCGAAATATAATTAACGAAATCAATATCATTCATTCTTTTTGGAATCCCGTTCGATATAAAAAGATCTTTTAATCCATCATTATCAAAGTCCATCCACAATGGCGCCCACGACCAGTCGGTCGCATACACGCCCGCGTACAACCCTATTTCGCTGAACATGCCATTGCGCCGGTTTAACTGAAGATTGTTTCTTGTATATTGATAATTATAACCGTAGCTGAGCTTGCTGTAAAAAAGGTCGTACTCATCCTCGCCAAGCGATCTTTTAAGAATATATGGATCAGATGGCAGCATATCCATTGAAATAATTTCGGGGTAGCCATCATTATTAATATCTGCAACATCCACACCCATGGAAAACTGGCTGGTATGCATGATCCTGTCCGTAAGTTCGTCCTTAAACGTACCATTATGCTGGTTAATGTACAAGTAATCATTTTCATGAAAATCATTACCTACATAAATATCAGGATAGCCATCAAGGTTAATATCTGAAACAGTAATACCCAAACCATAACCTAATACTGAGCTATTGATGCCTGATTGGGCCGTAACATCTGTAAACTTGTTGTTACCATCATTGCGGTATAACCTGTCTCCTGAAACCGCAGATTTTGAAAAAAGCATTAATCCGCGCGGCCCAAAAGTGCCATTTTGATGGATAGAATGATTAAGCAAATACATGTCAAGATCGCCATCGCCATCATAATCAAAAAAAACGGCCTGTGTGCTGAAACCGGAAAAATCCAATCCATATTGATGAGATTCGTCTTCAAAATAGGGTACGCCGTTTTTATCAATACCCTTGCAGATCAGCAGTTGATTATGGCTATGCAATGTTTCATAATTTCCTACCCGGCATATATAAATATCAAGCAGCCCGTCATTATTAATATCAACCACCGAAACGCCGGTTGACCATCCGCCATCCTGCGGAATATGCGCTTCGGCTGTAACATCTTTAAATTGCATCTTGCCGGTGTTGATAAACAATTTATTTCCGCCTTCGTTAGAAGCAAAAAACAGGTCAACCAGGCCATCATTGTTAAAATCACCTGCGCCTATGCCTGCACCGTTAAAAAAGTACATGTAATGAAACAGGTTAAATTGCCCGGTTGAGGTAAGCGCATTTGTAAAATTTAAGCCTGTTTTGGTATAGTCTAAAACGCTGAACAACGGATCCATTTTTGCTTTGGTATTACAATTACAAAACATTGTTATACAAAACAACGAAGCAAAAAATATATACCGTTTTATATAATGGATCATAAACTGTTTTAAAGGAAATTATTTTTATTCTGTATTAATGGTTAAGATTGTTGTTTTCAAGATACAAAGAAGGGTAATCATTATTTCTGAGAAACAAAATATATTTTTTATTCTTTGCTTTTAATTCGGCAATATCTTTTATTTCTCCTTCAACCTGCAACCCCGAAACAGCGGGCTTCACCCATGTAAAGCCGCCCTTGCCGTTATTTAAAAGAATATCCCCGAAACTTGCATCCAGCCTTCCAAACTGGGGCGGGAAGGCAGAACTGTTGCTACCTAATACAAGATCTGGGCTGCCATCGTTGTTTATATCCGTGCAAAGTATTGCATTTACGCACGATAGCTGCGCCATTGCAGGTAGTTTTTGCACGGTAAAATTGCCACTACCGTTGTTAAGTGCAATACATGACTCAGTATAATTAAATTGTTTAACAAAACCTTTGCTAAGCAATTGGCTGGAAAATAGTTTTTGAATGGATTGTTTTGCAAAAGTTGCATGCCTTAGGTTTTGCTTTTTTAGGGATGGAATTTCATGTTCCATATCATGTTTCAAAAAAACAGGCTTATCTTCTCCATCTATTGTGCTTGTTAAAATACAGTCAGTTGTTCCGTTTTCATTAAAATCGTTTACCCATAATTTAACCGGCCTTTCAGTATCGGGTTTCAGGTAAAAGTTATCGCCAATGTTTCCCAGTACCAGGTCTGTTTTTCCATCTTTATTTATATCGGCGGCCGCCACAGTCTGCCACCATCCGTACATATTGCTAAGGTTAGTTTTAACTTCAATAAAATGGTCCCCGTTAAAAGAAAAAACATGCGGGTACATCCATTCGCCTACTATCACAAGGTCTTTGCTGGTGCTGCTTGTAATATTTGCCCAAACCGCGCCGGTAACCATACCTATATGTGCAATATCAGGGTTTTTTGTTGCCGCTATATCTTTAAAATTTCCGTTACCGTCATTAATATAAAGATAACTTGAAGGGTCAACCCCATATTGCCTGGGCACACTCCTGCTGCCAATAAACAAATCGGGGTAACCATCACCGTTAAAATCATACGCTAAAGCAACTGCCGTATTTGCTCCATTTGAATTATTAGGAAATGCATTCGCACTGATGGTGAAATTTCCTTTGCCATCATTTTTAAATAAGCGGAACTGCATTTGCCTGCTGTAAGGAGGTGAGTTATTACCACCCGGTCCAACAAACAAGTCTAAAGTACCGTTGTGATCAGCATCAAAAAAAAGTACCGCTTCGTCTTCAAAATCATTAAACTGTTCAAAAGCGGGTTCAGGTTTTTTTACAAATTCACCGTTGGCGGTTTGCAGGTATAGCTGCCCTGCATGGCCCTTTGTACCGCCAATATATACATCTTCCAAACCATCGCCGTTCACATCGCCATACGCAACTTTAGGCCCCTGGCGCGATAACATTTCGGGCAGGTTTCTTTCGTAATAAAAATCAACATTGTCGTCTTCCTGGTGTTTTTCAAAATTACTTTTTACAGGTTTAACTAAAGTTGCGGTTGTATCTTTTTTTACCTGCAAAGCAAAAGCCCTTGTATTTGCCGGTTGCTGAAGTATATGCACGGTATCTATTGCCGGATGAATGTAAACAGACGATGTATGATCGGGCCATGTAATTACCATTGAGTCAACCTGCGACACTCTACCAAGGCCTATGATCGTTTTGTAATCAACAGAAGATTGAAAGCCCCGTACAGGATAAACTTCTCGTGTTAATACCTGGCCATTTTCAAAAACCTGTATCTTACTTCCTATGGCAAAGGTGTTTTTATCTCTCCCTTTTAAAAATATTCCTATGTAATTATTTTTGTTTATTTCCCGTGCGTTGTTCTTATATATAAATGCAGGCTGGTTTTCGTTGTTTATTACCAGGTCAAGGTCGCCGTCATTATCAAGATCGCCATAAGCTGCGCCGTTGGAAAAAGAAGGTTGCGTAAACCCCCACGATTGGCCCTCGTCGGCAAATTGAAGGTTACCGAGGTTTCTAAACGCTTTGTTTAAAATTGGGTTTCGCGGAATTTTTTTTAATATCTCATCAACATTTTGCTTTTTGCCGGTAAGTACCATTTTTTGAATAAGGTCGTTTGCAAAAAAATCAAGAAAATCAAGGTCTGTTACATCCCTGTTAACCCCATTGCAAACATAAATGTCATTATATCCGTCGTTATCTGCGTCAAACATCAGAGCGCCCCAACTCCAGTCGCTGGCGGATACACCGCTGTAATTGGCAATTTCAAGATATTTGCCATTGCCATTATTCAACTGGAGGCAGTTTTTTACGTACTGATAATACAATCCCGATTGAAGCTTACTTCTGAAAAGGTCAATGTTATCAAAACCACCCGTTGTTTTTAAACGGTAATCATCACCGGGCAACATATCTGTAGTAAAAATATCAGGATAACCATCATTATTTATATCAGCAATATCAGCTCCCATAGAAGACATACTGGTATGCTGCACCCATTGCTCAAACTCATCTTTAAATGTGCCGTTCTTTTGATTGATGTATAAATAATCACGTTCATAGCTATCATTTGAAACATACACATCAGGCCAGCCATCACCATTAATGTCCCCTACCGATACGCCTAACCCAAAACTTAACAGGCTTCCATGAATACCAGCTTGTTTTGTTACCTCTGTAAAATGGCCGTTATCATTTCTGAATAAATGATCACCGCCGCCCTTCAAAAAATCTGCCACAGGCCAGTCTTTGTCTGGCAGGTCGCGCCTGTTGGCATAATTAAGCTGGTTAACAGGGATGGGGCTGTTATTTATCATAAAACAGTCAAGGTCGCCATCATTATCATAATCAAAAAAAGAAACCTGGGTTGTGTAGCCCGATATATCTAACCCATATTGTTTTGCAGACTCAGTAAAAGTAAGATCATGATTATTTATGTACAGCTTGTTCCTTCTGTTGCCTGATGACATATGGCCCGAACTGCAAACAAAAATATCAAGCCATCCGTCATTATTAATATCAACCAATGTTACCCCTGTGCACCATTCGCTATCCTGCCTGAAGCCTGAACGGTCTGTAATATCATCAAATTTAAAATTGCCCTTGTTGAGATACAATTTATTACTGCCCATGTTTGAAGTAAAAACAATATCGGCCAAACCATCGTTATTAAGATCACCAATAGCTACCCCACCCCCATTGTAAAAATTACGAAAGAGAAAACTGTTCTCAATCTTGCCATCCTCAACATTATTTTGAAAATGAATACCGGTATTATCCATTAATTCGAATAAAGCCTTTGGCTTACCGGTTTTACATGAAAATGCAAATAAGATATAGGGGATACAAAAAAATTTAAAAAAAAATTTCATTTTGGCTTCAAAATAAATGATAAAAATTCAGGCACAGGGCAAAAATTGTATCTGCCTGTCCTCTGCTCTTCATATTCCAAATTTTCCTGAACACTTTGTTTTTGGTCCAAAATTTTCATGTGTGGCTTGCTGATATTTCTGCCTTTAATTATAATATGCGGGGCATATAAAAGCAATTAAAAATATCTATTACCCCTTGTTGCGAAAATAGCATATCAATTATTAAAATTATTAAATTATTTTGCTGTCTTCTAAAATTATTATATGAAAAAATGGTTTGCAGGAATATTGTTTGCAGTATTGTTATCAATTACCAGTGTTTATATATTTATACCTTCAAAAATTGCTGTTTCCAATGTAAGGTTTGTCCTGGCATACCAGAACGGCGTACTTAGATTTTTTAATGACAGCGCAAAGTTCAATAACTGGTGGAAGTCAGTGGCGGCGACAAACGGAAATGGCTACAATTATAAGGGATACGACTATCATATTACCAGGGTGCTATCTAACGTAGTTGAAATACGTATTAGTTCGCCTGCAATAAATACCTTAAGTACATTCATAAGTTTAAGCTACTACCTGGATTCGTCAGTTATCCAGTGGGGCACCGAAATAAACGCGCCGCTAAACCCCATTGAAAGAATAAAAAGATATAATGAAGCTAAAGAAATGAAGAGAAGCATGTCCGGGCTGATGGATATGCTTAAAACATACCTCGACAATTCAGCTAACTTATACGGAATAGTTGTAAAAGAGATACACCTGAAAGATTCACTGCTGATATCTACAAAAATAAAAACGGATAAATATCCCTCTATTAGTGAAATATACGGCCAGGTAGAGAAACTGAAAGAATATGCTGCAAGCAACCACGCCAGCCCAACAGATTACCCTATGCTGAATGTTACAAAAATTGATGACAAAAACTACCAGGTAATGGTGGGATTACCAATTAATTTGAAAATTAAGGAGACAGCGGATATATCTATAAAGAAAATGCCCTACTTAAAAAGCATGTTCGTATCAACCATTAAGGGGGGTAGTTACTCCATCAGTGACGGCTTTAAGAAACTGAATAAGTATCTGATGGATTCAAAAAGGGCCACGCCTGCTATACCTTTTGAATTGCTGATAACAGACAGGCCTAAAGAACCTGATACCTCAAAATGGGTTACGCAGCTTTATATGCCCGTTATGTAACTCCTTAACTTTATTGCCATCTTCCCGATTACATTATTTATCTCTGGTGATAAATATGATAACTGATAATTGACCGGTTAGGGATTTATATACCCAACCTTTCCGTATGGCATTGAAATATTATACCAATTAGATTTTGAAACAACACGTGCTCGTCTCCATAATCTCGTCGGGCCCTTCTCCGCGAGGAGAAGCCCGCCCGGATGACTGGTCGGACGGGGGTAGGGGATGAGGCGATAAAGCGGGAGTTAAACCAATGTCTGTGGTATTACACTACAGGAAAAACTAAATAAGGCGCAATCCATAAAAATTCTAAGCAGCGTTAAAAAGAGAAAGGCCAATTTTCATTGGCCTTTCAAACTATTCAGAATATAAATACTTATATATATATTTAGTAGCCGGGGTTTTGTTTAAGGTTGGGGTTTGCGGCCAATGCCTGGTTTGGAACCGGGAATACAAGATATGTAGCCGCATCAGACGGTTTGTACTGCCAGATCACGTTAAACATACCGAAACGTATCAGGTCAGTTCTTCTAACTGATTCCCAATATAATTCCCTTCCTCTTTCAGCGAGAAGAGTATTAACATCGTACAGGTTACCGGTATTTACAAGGCTGAGGCTTGCGATAGGTGCGGCAGATCTTGCAGCCCTTAGCTGATTTACTATTGCAAGTGCACCTGCAGGGTCAGCCGCACTTTGCCTTAATTTTGCTTCAGCAACCATTAACGCCACATCAGAATACCTGAAAATAACGAGGTCGTTTCCTGAAGGGCCCTCGTATGTGCCTGGGCCTGCACTGAGATCAGGAGGATATTTTTCTACACGAATCCCTGTAACTTCAAGATTGCTGCCTGTTTCTTTCATATCAGGAGATATTGTGGGGTCAAAGGCCAAAGGATGGCCTTTTCTGTCCATCTCTGCAACGCCGTTCTGATCGTACATCTGACCGATCATAAAACCAGGTTTTATGCCTGAAATATTAGTAACACCCGGATAATATTTCTCTCCTACCCTGCCGTCAACTGCAGAATCAGCATATAAACCGCTGATATTGCCGGCCGCAAATTGTGTAACTCCCACCATTGGGGTACCAACGCCGAAAGAGTTATAAAAATCACTTACAGTTGAAAAACCATTCCATCCTGCGTTAGGGTTATCAGGAGTGTATTGGTTGTAGTGGTTAGTCATCATCCAGCGTGCATCAGTACCGCTGTTATTGGGGCCCACACCCGAAGTGTTAACATAGGTAAAGATGTTTTCTGTTGAATTACCATTATTCACATCAAAGTTGTGAAAGTAATTTGCTTCATATGTATATGCACCGCTGCCCATTATTGACGTGCCCAATGTAACCACTTGCTGCATGTCTGCATCTGCAAAAGTTGGCGAAGCCCTGTTGGCCCATGCACCCTGGTTAAGTAAACATTTCATCAGCAATACTTTGCCCACCGTTTGGTTTGCATGCGAAGGCTTGTTATCAGCAGGCAAATCATTCATAATTGCATTCAGCTCACTTATGATAAATGCTGCGGCAGCAGCGCCTGAATAAACCTGTGGGGCATTAAGCAGGTTATCGCCGGGGTTTCTTACAGGGAATTGCCCATAAAGGTCAACCAGGTAATAAAGAGATAATGCTCTTAAAAATCTTGCTTCGGCGGCCTGCTGAGTTGACGGCTTGAAACCAAGCACATTGGTTGCGTCAAAGTTCAATTTATTAAGGTTGTTGAAAACCTGCAGTATCTGCCCATGGTCAGCGTTCCAGGTATGGTTGTGCATAACACGCCAAACGCCGTTATCATCCCAGTCGCCACCCCTCGTTGGAACAAGCGATTCATCTGCGGTATTTTCTTCAAGTGAAAAAACCTCGTCCTGCCCGGTAAAAGGGGTACCCAGGTCAACATAAGCCAATTGCAGCAATGTTTGAACTCCATTTGGCCCAAGAACATTTGTGAATTGGGCCTGCGTGTAAGTACTGTTCAAGTGTTCATCCAGCTTGGTACAACTTACTAAAGCTGAAGCAGCAAGGAGAACTGTGATAATTTTTTTATTCTTGATCATATATTTCATAATTTTTCAAATATTATAAAGAAAAGTTTAAGCCTGCTGAAATAATCCTTGATGTTGGGTAAGGAATGTATTCCATTGACCTTGAAGGATAACCACCACTGCTTTCATCTACGTTAACCTCCGGGTCAAATCCAGAAAACTTAGTGATAACAAACAGGTTGCTGCCACTAACAAATATGTTCAGGTTCTTCACATATTTTCCGGCGTTGCCAACAGAGTATGATAAAGTAACGTTTCTTAATTTAAAAAAATTGCCGCTTTCCAAAAATCTTGTGTTTGCGGCAACAGGGCTGCTTGGCATTTCAGGCGAATTGTAAGCATTCAAGCTTATGTTTCTGCCATTGGCTATACCGGCAATATTGGTAACGCTGGTAGCTGTGTTATTATAAATGAGGAAACCGCCGGAACCGCCCCCGTTTAAAACAAGGCTTACTTTCTTATAGGTTAAGGTAGTGCTTATACCATAAGTGCTCTTTGGGTTGGGGTCGCCTGCAAAAGAGGGATTAGCAGCATAAGTTTGGTTGCCATTATGGTCAAATCCCTGGAATTGTTTCAAATAAAACACATCAACCGGCTGGTTGTTTGCAATAGCCTCGCCAAGCGTACCAGACACCCCCTGCCCGTTTATCGCGCCCGTCTGTATAATCAGGTTAGGGTTAAAATTCGTCAAAAGGTTCTTGTTGTAAGCATAATAACCTCTCACGTCCCATGTAAAGTTTTTGTGCTCAACTAAAGTAAACCCTAAACTAACCTCAATTCCGTTATTGGAAACCTGAGCAGGTAAATTTAAAAAGATATTTGCAGTAGGAGCTGGCTGGATAACTACGGTTTGAAAAAGCAGGTCAGTAGTGTTTTTATTATAATAGTCTATTGTACCATATACACGGCCATTTTTTGATGTAAAGTCCAAACCTATATCCCATGAAGTGGTTTTTTCCCATTTCAAATTAGGGTTTACTGAGTTTTGCAAACCACCCGATCCATAACTGAAAATTCCATATTGGTCTTCGGCGGACCCTGCAGGAAACTCCTGATTACCGGTAATGCCCCAGCTGGCCCTTAAAGATAAATTGGATAAGGCAGTATTGCTTTTCATGAAATTTTCATTACTTATCACCCACCTTGCACCAACTGAAGGGAAGTAACCATATTTATTATTCGCGCCAAATTTGCTGGAACCATCTGCCCTGAATGTACCGGTTAACAGGTATTTATCAAGGTAATTAAGTTGTACCCTTCCAAAATAAGATTGTAACTCTGTAGTAGGATCTACATAAGCGGAAGCACCTAATGCATTAGCGCCCTGTATATTAGAAGTATATGGTACGCTTATTTGAAATTGGTTTGTATTTGTTTGAAAGCCAGACGCAGCGAATGAATTGTTGGAATAATCAGATTTCCAGTATTCAAAACCGGCAAGGGCATCTAAATGCAGGCTTTGGGTAAGCTGGGTATTATAATTTAATGTATGCGTAAATGTTTGGGAAGTGAGCCTTGCGCCTGAAATATCAGCCTGCCCAATGCCGCCGCCTATACCACCCTGTAAAAAGGCGTATAAATTGGTATTTCTTGTGCCAACGCTGTTATTGATAGCATACAGAAATTTGTATTCCAGGTTGGGCAACAACTTGTAAGATGCCGAAATATTAGCTAAAGTAGTATTAATACTCGCTATATCGCTGAAGGCAGCTAACTCTGCAATAGGATTATTGGAGCCACTTTGCGGGTAAATAAAATTACCGCTTGCATCTGTAAACGACTGGGTGGGGTTCCATTGAAGCGCGGCACTGATAAGGTTGCCTGTAGAACCTGAATTGTTTGCAACCGCCAATATATTTTCTGTAGAATGTGCAGTGATCAAATCAAAATTCAGGGTCAGCCTTTTGTCAAGAAATTTATACTGGCCGCCAAAGTTGCCAATATACCTGTCTAATGACGAATTTTTAAGTGTACCCTGCGCGGATGAACCAAGAAATGAAGCACGGAACCTGCCATTTTCATTACCGCCGCTAAAAGCCAGGCTGTAATTTTGTGTGACATTGTGATTTAATATTGCATCCAAAGCATCAACATTTCCGCCAAAATCCTGGCCGGTAACTCCATATTTTGTTAAGGCGCTTTTGTACTGGGTCTCATTTAAAACGTCATATTTTTTCATATATCCCGCGTTAAACCCGTAGCTTATGCCTGCTTCCAGCTTAGCAGCGCCGGAGGAACCGGTTTTGGTTGTAATCGCAATAACACCGTTAGCACCCCTTGAACCATAAATGGCTTCAGAAGATGCGTCTTTTAAAACGTCGATAGTCTGGATATCACTCGGGTTGATAAAATTAAGCGGGTTTTCATCCGGCGTAGAGCCAAATGAACTACCAGGGTTTGGCCTGGCAGAACGGCCATCTAAAGGAACCCCGTCAATAACATATAATGGGTTACTGGCAGTGCGGAGAGAGTTATTACCTCTTATTTTAACTGTTGTTGCTGTACCGGGCTGGCCGCCATTGCTGGTTATATCAAGGCCTGCTACTTTGTTTTGAAGCAGCTGGTCAGGCGAAACAATAACGCCTTTATTAAAGTCTTTAGCCTGCACAGATGCAACAGCGCCGGTTAAATCCCTTTTTCTCGCTGTACCGTAACCAATTACTACTACTTCAGAAAGCCCTGTATTATCTGGTACAAGGCCAACTGTTACGTCGGAAACAGACGCAATACTAATTTCCTGTGAAACATACCCCACATAAGAAACTACAAGCGTAGTTGCAGATGCAGGTACATTAATATGAAACGAACCTGCTGCATCAGTAGAGGTACCGGCGCGTGAACCCTTCACAAGAACAGATGCACCGGATACTCCAGCGCCTTTCTCGTCAGTAACTTTTCCGGAAACAGATTTTGTTTGGGCCCAGGATTGTTGCATGATCAGCATAAACAACGGGCATAAGAAGAGCGTTCTTAGCAATCGAGTTTTAGTCATAATAACAAGCAGTTTATTTGATAAAAGTAAATAAATTGTGTAATAATTACACAATTAGTTGAAAAAAAATTTAACACTATAAAATCCAGAACTGTTTTTAACCTTCTAAATTGACAACCAATTTGCTTTCAATGCTGCTCACTCAAAAAAAATTACCGTGATGAAGGAACATTTATCTAACCTATTCAAACCACACTTAATTCACGTTCGTTGAAACTGACAGCAGTTTTGGCCTTAAACCCTTAATTACGTGGTAAAAATAAACACTGTTCACGAACTTAACTTCATCTATATTTATTTTTTCTTTAACTCTATTAACATAAAATGTAGCTATTATGGTTTGCATCCCTTAATACGAATGAAAAATTTAGCCCTGCTTTGTGCCTTCCCCTAATGAAATCCACCAGGTAACTACTTAATAAGGAAGTAAAAGTGACGGGGTTGTTAGTACAGAATGCTTCCTGGCCGCGAAATACAACAAATTATTATTCGGTTTCTAACGCGGAATTTGCTTTCTCGCCATTTTATGTAAAAGGTTTGGGGCGAACCGGTTAACAATTAATGCTAATTTTTCTTTGCCGTTACGGCCAACAAAAGCCTCAAATTTTCCCGCTGCGATGGCTTTTAATATTTGTGCAGCGGCTTTATCTACGGGGAAACCGTTCTCAATGTCTTTACCGGTTACCGCATTACGGGAACCATCCCCCTTTACTGCATTCAAAGCTACATTGGTACGGATATACCCCGGCGTAATAATAGTTACCTGTATATTTTTATCAAACACTTCAGCACGAAGGCAATCAAAAAAGCCATGTAATGCATGTTTTGCTGCGGCATAGGCAGAGCGCATTGGTGTACCTATTTTACCCATTACGCTGCTTATTACAACAAAATGGCCGCTTTTGCGCTGTATAAAATGCGGCAGCAAATGATTAGTTAGTTCTACATAGCTGAAATAATCTATTTCCATTACCTTACGCTGTACGGCCATACTTGTTTCCGCCACATAAGAACGCTGGCTTATTCCGCCATTGTGCACCATAATATCAATATGCCCAAAAGCCGTAATTGCCTCTGATGTTTTATTTAATAATGACGGAGTATCAAGCAGGTCAAGCGTTACAATTTTAATGTTACCCTGGTTTATACAGGCCCGCTTTACCCTTTCAAGTTCATCTATCCGCCTGCTTGACAGAATGAGTAGTGCCCCTTCGGCAGATAATGCCAATGCCAATGCCTCCCCTATGCCAGATGATGCGCCGGTTATCCAAACAACCTTATTTTTAAAGTATTGCATAAATTGAAATGTATGATTGAAGATAGTGCAGTAATTATTGAGAGATCAAATATATACATTTCAAAAAAAAGGCCATTGTATTCAAAACTAACCCTCCGGCGAAGGATTGGCGCTTAAAGGCTGTTTTTGAAAACTATATAATAAGTACCCCAGGAAAGGTAAAATAAGCACGCTGCCGGCTAACAGGGCCAACCCCAATGCATTGATCGTTTTATCATTCGCCCCACTGTTGAATAATGAAAGGTTAATGCCATTTTTAATAATGATGAAATCAGGAAATTGACTGTACCCAATACTAAATAAGATCATTGTAACCTGGAAGCCTGCCAGCAAACGTATAATTTTAGTATGCCCCTGGTAAATGAATACCCATAATATTACCAGCGAAATCGCAGCAAGGGTCACCGCAGATAACCCAAACACATTTTCGAATATCCAATGTGTAAGAGGAATTCCTTCCACCCAGGCAGCGACAAAAACGAGTACACCGAAAATAACCGCGGCGATATTCATCATCCTTGTCTTTCTGATAAAACGCCTTCTGGAATTATCATCTTCCGCTTCACCAATTAAATAAATTGCTGCCAAAAAACCACTTAATGCCATCGTAAAAAAACCTACTGCAATACTAAACCAATGCAACCAGCTAAATATATATGCTGAAAGAAAAGTATCGGCATTGGTATCTATCCGCCCTGAAATAGCACTGGCCGCTATAACCCCCAGGAAAAAGGGTGTGATACAACTGGATAAAATGAAAATACGGTTATAGATGCGCTGCATATTATCTTTCACCGCATCATAGCTTCTGAAAACAAAAGCGGTGCCCCTGGCAATAATACCCATCAGCATAGCGAGCAAAGGGATATGCAGGTATAACGACATAGTAGTATAAATGCGGGGGTAGCCAACAAAAAGTATCACAATAGCAATTATAAGCCACATGTGGTTAGCTTCCCATATAGGGCCTATGGCATGATAAGATATTGTGCGGGTTTTATTCCTGTTGCGTTTTGAGGTAACAAGTTCAATGATGCCGGCGCCAAAGTCTGCACCGCCCAATAAGAAATACAACAGGATAGATAGAAAAAGGTATGTTATTACAACATATTGCATATCACCAATTTTTAAACTGCTTTAATTTTTCCGGGTATGTCATACAATACCGGCACCATTTTTATTTGACGGTGTAAAAGGAATATCACCACAAAACTCAAAGAAATATATACTGCTGTAAAAAGATAGAAAGTATAGCTTATGCCAGGCATAGGCGTAACTGCATCAACCGTACGCAAATAGCCATTTATTATCCAGGGCTGCCGCCCAACTTCTGTAACGGTCCAACCGGCTTCAATAGCTATAAAACCAGCAGGCACCGCGGCTACAAAAAATTTTAATAACCAGGTTGTTCCTAACCAGCTTCTCTTTTTCAATAAAGCAATAATGTACATTACCGATAACAGGAACATGCAAATACCAAGTATAACCATTATTTGAAAAGCATAATGTGTAACAGCAACAGGCGGTTGATCCGGTTCGGGAATGGCATCAAGGCCTTTTACTTCTTTATTAAAATCTTCATAAACCATAAAACTAAGCATGCCAGGCAATTCTATGCCGTAATTAACTTTTTTATTTTTAACATCCGGAAAACCTCCTATAAGTAAAGGCGCTGATTTTTGTGTGTGAAAGAGTGATTCCATCGCAGCGAGTTTTGCGGGCTGTGTTTTTGCAACAAATTTTGCTGACAGATCACCGGAGAATGGCTGCAATATTGCCGCAACAATACCAAACATCACTGCAATTTTGAAAGACTCGCCATGAAACGCTGTATTTTTCTTTTTCAATATCATAAAGGCATGTAGCCCCGCAACCGCAAAACCTGTAGCTGCAAACGCTGCAATTGACATATGCAACGCTTGTGAAAACCAGGCATTGTTAAACATCGCTTTTATCGGGTCAATATTTACGTATTGCCCGTTAATATAATCAAACCCTGCAGGGCTGTTCATCCAGGCATTGGCAGATACCACCAGTATGCCTGATAAAAAACCGCTTATACCAACAACTAATCCTGTAAACCAGTGAAACCATTTATTAAAACGGTCCCAGCCATAGAGAAAGAAACCGAGCGCGATCGCTTCAATAAAAAATGCAACACCTTCTAAAGAAAAAGGCATGCCAAAAATGGGCCCGGCGTGTTGCATAAATTTTGGCCATAACAAACCAAGTTCAAAAGAAAGAACGGTGCCGGATACGGCACCGGTAGCAAAAAATATAGCAACTCCTTTGCTCCATGCCTTTGTAATGTTTTTATAAACGTCTTTTTTGGTTTTCAGCCAGCGATAATGGGCCACTGCCATAAAAAATGGCATTACCATACCGATACAGGAAAATATAATGTGAAAGGCAAGCGACAATGCCATTTGTGAACGGGCGGCGAGAAAATCATCCATAAAAACGGTGTTAAAGGTTTTATATGGCATAGCAGATTGTTCAATAAAGAACAACCCAAAAAATTTCACGCCGCAAAATTACTATCAAAAAAAATGAATGAGGCTATTTACTTTAAAATAATTGGGATTTGTTAGAATAATAATTACTAGTGTCATGTCAACTGTAAAATGTCGCTTCCATTATTGCTGATTTCTTGATTTCGTTATTTTGAGATTTTATTTTACGTACAGTTTTCCAATAAAATCCCATCCCGCCGCGGCGGGACTAAATCCCAAAATCGTCAATTTATGCTTGACACCACACTAGTGAGGCCAATACATTTTTGGCACCCATCGTTCTGAAAGCGTGGCATCTTCGTTGCCACGCAAGCTTGTGCTTAATAACTTTAAGCAACGAATTGCTAACCACAAATTATAGCTCTTTTACCCGCACATTTCTAAACTGCACGATTGAACCGTGGCCTAAAAATCCGATATGGCCGGTTTGCCTTTTTAAACCTGGGTGCTGATTGCGGTCTATTGTGCCATTTTTACTAGCCTCATCAATATTGCCGTCAAGTATAACCGTGTTGTTAAGCGTAACTTTTATGTTGGGGCCGTAGGCAACTATTTCTTCATAGTTCCACTCACCAACCGGTTTCAGGTATCCTCTTTTCGCGGGTATAACACCATATACAGAGCCATGGTATTGATAAGGATGAAGATCTTTATACATATCGGCTTCATTATCCAGCACCTGTATTTCCATGCCCACATAAGCAGCGTCGCCTTCCAGCGGCGCTCTTATACCAATGCCGTTGTTTGCCCCGGGAGTCAATTGAAATTCAAATCTCAAAATAAAATTGCCGTACTCCTGTTTGGTAAACATATTTCCGGGATGTGCGTCAAGCGTATCTACATATATATTCCCGTCTCTTACCTTATAGCCTGCTTTATCGCCTGTAAAAAGGTCAAGGTTCGATCCATCGAATAGCACTTTAAATCCTTCCTGCTTTTCCTCGTTGCTTAGCGCAAATGGCTCCGACCCTGTTAATTCCTTTATATATAGGTTTCTATATGCTACGTAAGTGCCATGTGCCTGTAACTCTATTTGCTCTTTCGCAAAAATGGGTAAACTGCGGTCCCAATAATTTTCAAGTATTGTTTTATCGGTTACCAATATGCCGTTTAAATAAACAGTTACTTTATCGCCGCGCATTATTATATGAAAGCTGTTCCATTCGCCAATGGCATTATCAGCAAGCGCTAATGGCTTACTTTCATATTTCTGATTATTGTACAACCCGCCTGAGCCGACCTGCGCGCCAACGTTAACCCGAGAAGTGTCCCATATTTGTACTTGCGGGCTGCCTCGCAAATAAATTCCTGCATCACCATCTTTTGTTATTTTCCAGTCAACAAACATTTCAAAATCCCCGTATTGCTTTGTTGTACAAAGGTTTTCGCCGTCGCCGCTAAATACCAGTAAGCCATCTTTGGCAAACCAGCCCTTACGCATAATGCTGTCGGCCTTTTGTTGCTCGCGTGCAAGTGTATCAGCGTTCATTTTAGCCCGGTCAATAGGGTTAGCCACAAGCCCCTTCCATCCTGCAAGCCCTTTGCCATCAAACATGCTCACAAATCCATCACCCTGAGGCATTTCTGCAAGGTGTTTTTTTATAGCCTGCCTCTCGTAATCTGCATCTTTATCATTTAAGATACTCATTACTTTTATGAGAAGGCCTTTTACTATATCACCGTTAAACTCTTTGTGAGATAAAGCAATATCCATTACCGCATGCGCGGCCTCCTGTTGTATAGGTGCATAATCAACATAATCTCCCGCGAATATCAGCGCTAAAAAAGTCTGGCAATTAGCAGCCTCGTTCAATATTTCTTTTCGTTCATCATCGTTTTGTGCCAGGGCCATAGCATCTTTCAGCATGACAAGCTTTTGGTCAGCGGGAAAAACAGATGCATGAATAACAGCAATATAACCGTCCAGGGCTCTTTGCGTATATGCCCCGTTATCAAGCTGAGCAATATGCATCAACAATCTTGCTGCTTTGGCGCCAGTAGTTTTTGATAATGCTTCTATCGCAGCATTTTTTGTTTGAGCATCGCCATTTTCAAAAGCCTGCCGCAACTCATTAAATGCCTGTTTACTGCCTATCGCAGCGAGTACATCAAAATACAAAGCTTTTTTATCGCCCGCATTATTCATGGCAGTAACAATAACGGCAGTACGTTCAGCCGTATCCTGCATACCAGCCGAAGCCACGATAACAGCTTTCTGCAGGGGCTTTATATCAGCAGGTTTGGCAGCATTAAGCAACGGGTAAAGTGTTGAAAGGTCTTGCACTTTAACCACTGCATGCAATGCTTCAACAGCCGCCTCGTGTACTTTTATATCCGAGCTGTTAAGCTGTAC
>JABDFW010000059.1 GCA_013286305.1 Bacteroidota bacterium | reverse complement strand
ATGAATGGCGAAATAAGTACCTGGCAAACTATGCCCCTCCCATTCGCGGAGGTGTTACGCAACGAATATGGCAGCGATTTTAAGTACGTAGTTATGGGCTCGTGGCACGAAGGGCATATTTTGTCCGCTGGTGATAAAAAGCTTACCAAATACGGCAGTTTTTTTGAACCCGACGGCCCTAAGCTTCTTGGCCTTAAAATGATAAGTGGCACCAGGGACGCCTTAAAAGAAATGAACAATGTTTTGCTTTCTGCTTCCGTTGCAAAGGCTTTTTTTGGCGATACCGACCCGGTGAACAAACTAATAAAACTGGACGGCAACACCAGCCTGAAAGTTGCAGGCGTTTATGAAGACCTGCCTTACAATTCAAGTTTTACAGATGTTGGTTATTTATTGACCTGGCAATTGAGACTGGCCCTTAACCCCTGGATGAAACAAATGCAGAACCCATGGGGCAATAACAGCTTTAAAGTATATGTAGAACTGGCCGACAACGCAAACATGGCCAAAGTATCTGAAAAAATAAAATTCGTAAAGTTTAATCACGTTCAAAAGGCCGAGCAACGGTATAAGCCGCTGCTGTTTCTGCACCCAATGAGCAGTTGGCATTTGTACAGCGATTTTAAAAATGGCATTAATACAGGAGGGCGCATACAGTTTGTTTGGCTTTTTGGTATTATCGGCATGTTCGTTTTACTGCTGGCATGTATAAATTTTATGAACCTAAGTACAGCGCGAAGCGAAAAACGTGCTAAGGAGGTAGGCATACGCAAGGCCGTGGGATCTGTAAGAAGCCAGTTAATAAAACAATTTTATATCGAGTCGGTCGTAGTAGCCATTTTTTCTTTTGTATTTGCATTGTTAATAGTGCAGTTTGCTCTTCCATTTTTTAACGACTTGGCAGACAAAAAAATGGCCATACTTTGGAGTAACCCCTTTTTCTGGTTGCTTGGTATAGGCTTTAGTATAATTACCGGTTTAATCGCAGGCAGTTACCCCGCATTGTACTTATCATCATTTAACCCCGTTAAAGTTTTAAAAGGCACTTTTAAGGCAGGGCGTTTTGCTGCTGTTCCCCGTAAGGTTTTAGTGGTGCTGCAATTCTCTGTTTCCGTCATTTTGATCATAGGGACCATTGTTGTTTTTAAACAAATTCAGTTTGCCAAAGATCGTCCCATAGGATATGACCGCGGCGGCCTTGTGAGCCTTCAAATACTCGCACCCGGTATTCATGAACATTTTGAGGCTGTAAAAAACGAACTAATAAATCAACGTGCGGTTGCAGCCATCTCTGAATCAGCAAGTCCTATAACAAACACCTGGTCAACAAATGGTGGCTTTGAATGGAAAGGGAAAGACCCCAACCTTGCGGTTGATTTCCCTAACACAGGTGTATCATACGACTTTGGCAAAACCGTCGGTTGGCAGTTTGTGCAGGGCCGAGATTTTTCCCGTGATTTTGCCACGGATTCGACGGCATTTATATTGAATGAAAGCGCTGCCAAATTCATCGGGATTAAAAACCCTGTAGGCGAGATCATCAAATGGGATGGACAGCCATTTAGGGTGGTTGGCGTGATCAAAGACCTGGTAGTTGAATCTCCCTATTCACCGGTGCGCCCTTCCATGTATTACATGGACAAAACAGCTTCAAATTTTGTAATGTTTAAAATTAATCCCGCTGTTAGTACGCATGAAGCGCTTGCCAAAGTGCAAGCGGTATTAAAAAAATACAGCCCCGACCAGCCTTTTGATTATACGTTTGTAAATGACGATTACGCGCAAAAATTTAACAACGAAGAACGTATTGGTAAGCTGGCAAGTTCTTTCGCCATATTGGCCATATTTATTAGTTGCCTGGGTTTGTTTGGCATGGCGTCGTTTATGGCGGAACAGCGTATAAAGGAAATTGGTGTGCGTAAAGTATTAGGCGCTTCGGTCTTCAATTTATGGGGGCTTTTGTCAAAAGATTTTGTAGCCCTTGTTATCATATCATTACTGGTGGCCATACCCACCGCGTTGTATTTTATGCAGCGTTGGTTACTAAGCTATGATTACCATTCCCCTTTACCCTGGTGGATACCGGCGGGTGCAGGGGCAGGCGCATTGCTTATCACTTTGTTAACCGTAAGCTATCAAAGCATTAAGGCAGCTATTGCAAACCCGGTAAAGAGTTTGAAAACGGAGTGACACCCTCACCTCCGTACCCCTTCTGCACGGGTGGAGAGGGGGAAGGAGTAGAGTGCTTTTTATTACGGGAAGATAAGAGCGTGAAAGCGGGTGAAGCAACTGGAAACTGAAAACTGGAAACTACAAACTGGTTTTATATGTTTAAAAACAATGTAAAAATAGCCTGGCGTAACATGCTGAAAGACCGGCGTTTTACGCTGCTTAACCTGCTTGGGTTGGCCACAGGCCTTGCTTGTACACTGCTTATTTATATTTGGATAGCTGACGAAATAAGCATGGACAAGTTTCATGCAAATGGCGACCGGCTTTACCAGGTATTGAAAAGAGGTACAGATGCAGATGGCACCATAAGTGTAAATGATCATACGCAGGACCTGCTGGGCAAAACATTACTTGCAGAGGTACCGGAAATCCAGGACGCTGTAGTGGTTCAAGCCCCATATTGGGATGAGACCCCGGGCTTTATTACATCTGCACACGCCAATACGGGCTTTAAGGCAAAGGAGATATTTGCTACAAGCAATTTTTTCAACGTGTTTTCCTTTCCGTTGATACGTGGTGATAAAAACACAGTGCTCACCAACAAAACAAATGTTTTGCTGAGCGAGGCAATGGCGATGAAAATATTTAATTCAAAAGATGTTATTGGTAAAACGATAACATGGGATAAAGGAAAGGATGCACCAAAGGGCATTAATGGGGTATATACTGTTTCAGGGGTGTTTAAAGTACCCGCTGCCTCATCTATGCAGTTTGATGCTGTATTTACATATGCACAATATTTTTCCACTATTACGCACGATATAAGCTGGTTTAGCAGTTCGCCCTTTACTTATATCCTGTTAAAGAAGGGTGTTAATGCTGAACAATTAAATAGTAAGCTGGCCAATTTTGTTAGAGACAAGTTTAAAGGGAACAAAGAGGCGCTGCGATGGCTTGAAACACTGTTCATACAAAAATATTCGGATATATACCTGCATAACCATTATGAAAACGGCGAGGTTGCAGGCGGCAGAATTTATTATGTTGACCTGTTTGCCGTTATCGCCATTTTTATACTTGCAATAGCCTGTATAAACTTTATGAACCTTAGCACCGCCAAGGCTGCCACCCGGATGAAAGAAGTTGGCGTAAAAAAAGTTGTTGGCGCTACGCGCGCTGCCCTTGCATGGCAATACATTACTGAATCAATGCTCCTTATTTTTTTGGCGCTTATAATTGCGCTTGTGCTGGTGGCGGAACTGTTGCCTGCTTTTAGCGCAATTACCGCCAAACAATTAAGCATGCCTTTTACACCAGGTGTTATAATAGCTGTACTGGCTATAACAATCATTACAGGCTTTTTCGCAGGCAGCTATCCAGCGTTATACTTGTCAAAATTTAAGCCGGCTTTGGTATTAAAGGGCAAAAATGCAAACATCAGCAGGCGAATCATGGGTGCGCAAAGGGCTGGTTGTTTTTCAGTTTACTGTCTCGGCAGTATTGATCATTGCCGTTGCCGTTGTTTACCAGCAAATGCAATTAATACAAAACAAAAACCTCGGCTATAACCGGGACAATATTATACACTTTGCAAACGATGGAAATGTTGGTGCTGAGGAAACCAGCTTTATTAATGATGTCAAAAATATACCCGGTGTTGTAAACGCTACCAATATGGAAGGTGACCTGGTTGGTAACCACAGCGGCGGCGGTGGCATTAACTGGCCAGGCAAAACCAAAGGCATCGAATTTGGAGGCACCTATTGTGATTTTGACTTTCCCGAAACGATGGGGCTTCAAATGAAAGAAGGCCGGTCATTTTCAAGAAGCTTTCCAACAGATACTTCCGGGGTAATATTTAACGAGACAGCCATAAAAATGATGGGCCTTAAAAACCCGGTGGGCACACAGGTACAGCTATGGGGTTTAAAGCAGCATATTATAGGTGTAGTAAAAGATTTTAATTATGAAAGCGTGTACAATAAAGTGGGGCCGTTTTTTATAAGTTATTGGAAAAACAGGAGCAATATTGTTGTTAAAATAAAAGCCGGCACTCAAAAGCAAACGCTCGCATCCCTTGAGGCCTTATATAAAAAATATAACCCGGGGCTGCCTTTTGATTATGTGTTTATGGATGATGATTACCGCGCACTGTATGTAAGCGAGCAAAGAGTGGCTGTGTTGTCAAGATATTTTGCGGGGATTGCCATTATTATTTCATGTCTTGGTTTATTTGGGTTGGCCGCTTTTACTGCGCAAAAACGGCAAAAAGAAATTAGCATTCGCAAAATAATAGGTGCATCGGTCAACAATATTGCAATAATGCTTTCGGCAGACTTTTTAAAGCTGGTGCTGCTGGCAGTGTTGGTGGCGTTTCCGCTGGCGTGGTGGGCTATGCATGCATGGCTGCAAGGTTTTGCTTACCGCATAAATATTGGCGCGGGCATTTTTATTGTTGCGGGAGGGTTAATTATTGGTATTACCATACTTACAATAAGCTACCAGGCCATAAGGGCAGCCATGGCAAACCCGGTAAAGAGTTTGAAGACGGAGTGATTTTGCAGGGGAAACGTGAGACGATAAACGTGAAAGGTGAAACGTAATACAAAACTCAAAACATAAAACATAGAACATAACATTTCGTCTATGCTAAAAAATTATTTAAAGCTTACACTGCGCAACCTTGTTAAAAATAAGGCACACACGTTTATTAATATCAGCGGGCTGGCTATTGGCATGGCAAGTGTGATACTCATTTTATTGTGGATACAAAATGAAATGAGCCATGATAGGTTTTATGAGAAAACCGACAGAATATATCTTGCCAATAACCGCGATAAATTTAATGGCGATCTGCAGGTTTGGAACAACACCCCTAAAGTTTTAGGGCCTACAATAAAAAGGGAATACCCTGATGTTGAAGACGTGGTAAGGGTTAACGGCTATGGCGGTAACTTTTTATTGTCAGTTGGCGATAAACATTTAAGCATTCACGGCGACCTTGTTGACTCAGGTTTTTTAAAAACGTTCAGCTTCCCTTTATTGCAGGGCGATAGAAATAGTGCATTAAATAACCACAACAGTATTATACTTACCCAACAGCTTGCAAAAAAATTTTTTGGCAATGATGATGCTATGGGTAAAATAATACGTATTGACAGCAGCGATAATTTTGTAGTTACAGGCGTGTTAAAAGACCTGCCATCCAATACGTCTTTTGATTTTGAATATTTATTGCCCTGGGCATATGCAACCAAAACTGGAATGGATGACCAAAGCTGGGGCAATAATTCCGTGCTCACTTATATCTTATTAAAACAGGGGGTTTCGCATGATGCGTTTGATGCAAAGCTTAGGGATATAAGTATTAATCATACAAAAGGCTCAGCTTATCCGCAAACAACAAGAATATTTACACAGCCATTAAAAGACGCATGGTTATATTCAAAATCTGAAAATGGCCAGTATGTTGCCGGCAGGATTGAGAAGGTAAAATTATTTGGCATTATAGCTGCCTTTATATTATTGATAGCATGTATCAATTTTATGAACCTTAGCACCGCCCGCAGCGAAAAACGTGCAAAAGAAGTAGGCATCCGTAAAGTGGTGGGCGCACAAAAAAATTCACTTATTTCCCAATTCATAGGCGAAAGCATATTGCTTGCATTTTTAGCAGGCATTATTGCCATAATAATTGTTCAGCTATCATTGCCTGCTTTCAGTCAATTGGTTGGCAGCAAACTGGCGATTGATTTCAGTAACCCGTTTTATTGGCTTTTTGCATGCTTGTTTATTGTGTTTACCGGTTTCCTCGCAGGCAGCTATCCTGCATTTTATCTTTCATCATTTCAGCCGGTTAAAGTACTAAAGGGCACTTTTAAGGCAGCCAGTGCGTCTGTAACGCCGCGCAAAGTATTGGTGGTGTTGCAGTTTACATTTGCCATAGCGCTTATCATCAGCACCATTATAGTTGAACAACAAATAAAGTACGCGCAAAAAAGGGACGCCGGCTACTCAAAAGACCACCTGGCCTTTATTATAATGTTTGGTGATGCATATAAAAATTATAGCCTCATAAAACGGGATCTGTTAAGCAGCGGCGCAGCAACAACCGTTACCGCAACCAGCGCCCCTATAACTGAGCACTGGAGCGATAGCTGGGGCTTTTCCTGGCCCGGAAGCATGGCAGATGATGAAAAAAACTGATTTTGATATATTCAGCGCGGAACAGGATTTTACAAAGGCGCTCGGGCTTAAAATATTACAGGGACGGGATATTGATCCGAAGACTTACCTTACTGATTCCAACGCCGTATTGTTAAATGAAACAGCTGTTAAAAGAATGCGGCTTAAATCTCCGCTGGGTACCACAATAAAAGGCAATGGCTCTACACTGCATGTAATTGGCGTTCTTAAAGATTTTATTGTAGAAACACCTTATGAGCCTGTGCCGCCGATGTTTATCGCAGGCCCTTCATTTGGCTATGATGTGATCAATTTTAAATTAAACCCTGCTATTACAACACAGGTGGCCCTTGCCAAAGCAGAGCAGGTGTTTAAAAAATATAACCCGCAATATCCTTTCAACTATCGTTTTTACGACACAGAGTATGCGAAGAAATTTGCCGATGAACAACGTACCGGAACATTTGCAGGATTATTTGCAGGGCTCACTATTTTTATTTCTTGTCTTGGTCTTTTTGGCCTTGCTGCTTATATGGCTGAAAACCGCATAAAAGAAATTGGCGTGCGCAAAGTATTGGGAGCAAGCATTGCAAGCATAGTAGCATTATTGTCACAAGATTTTTTAAGGCTTATATTAGCAGCATTTATCATTGCATCGGCTATTGCATGGTATGCAATGCACAAGTGGCTGCTTACTTATAGTTACCGGGTTAATATTAGCTGGTGGGTATTTATAGGCGCGGGCTTACTGTCCGTGCTTATCACTGTTATTACCATAAGCTACCAGGCAATAAAAGCAGCAATAGCAAACCCGGTGAAGAGTTTAAAGACAGAATAAAATAGGCTTTTGCCCATTCCCTTTTATATAAGGTAAACGGGCAGTTGTAATGAATATATACCTTACAAAGAAAATATTGGCAGTAACAAAAAATATAGTGTTTGCACAAGCGCAGTAAAGTGTAAATTGTAGAAGGGGGCGACGCAAGAAAAGATCATAAGGATTACCGCGGTTTGTAACAACAAAAAAAACGCAAAGTATAAATGGGCTTAAAAACAGGGAACATATAAGCTTTCGACTTAACCACCAGCCTGCCCGCGTGTGCAGGTGAAAATTTATTAACAACAAAAATGGCTTATTATGTTTAGGAATTATTTTAAGATCGCTGTACGCAACCTTTGGAGAAACAAAGGTTTTTCTGCCATCAATATTTTTGGCCTGGCACTTGGCATTGCCACCTGCTTATTGATCATGCTCTATGTTCAAAACGAGCTTAGTTACGACCGCTACAATGAGAAAGCGGACCATATTGTACGTGTTGTGTTTCGCGGTAAGATGCAGGGCGGTGAAATAAAAGAGTCCAATGTTATGCCGCCTGTTGCGCAGGCTTTAAAAAAAGATTTTCCGGAAGTGCTGGAAGCAACGCGTATCCGCTCAAATGGTTTTCACCGTGTTAGCTACGGAGACAAAATGTTTAAGGATGATGCACTTGCATTCGTTGACTCTAATTTTTTCCAGGTATTTACTCTCCCGCTTATTAGGGGGGATGCAAAAACAGTTTTATTGCAGCCTAATACAATTGTTATTTCAAGATCAGTGGCGCAAAAATATTTTGGTAACAATAACCCAATCGGCAAAGTGTTGGTCTTTAAAGATGATAAAACTGCACTTACCATAACAGGCGAAATTGACGAGGTGCCCGTTAATTCGCATTTTCATTTTGGATTATTCGCTTCAATGGCGAGTTTGCCCGAAGCCAGGGAGGAATCCTGGATGAGCTCTAATTTCTATACTTATCTCGTATTGCCTAAAGGTTACGAATATAAGAAACTGGAAGCCAAACTGCCACAGGAAATTGACAAGTATATCGGGCCGCAATTACAAAAAGGGATGGGTGTAACATTGCAGCAATTCAGAAAGGCAGGAAACAATATAGGGCTTTATTTGCAACCCTTAACAGATATACATCTCCACTCCGACTTTACAGGAGATATGGAGCCTTATGGCGATATTCAGTATGTATATATTTTTAGCGCTGTGGCTATTTTTATGCTGTTGATAGCTTGTATCAATTTCATGAACCTCTCTACTGCAAGTGCATCAAAAAGAGCAAGGGAAGTGGGCATAAGAAAAGTAATGGGTTCTGTAAAAATGCAACTGGTTCGCCAGTTCCTGTTAGAATCTTTATTGCTTACTACAGTTGCATTGGTGTTAGCTCTTGGTATTGTGTATTGGGCTTTACCGGTGTTTAATATGCTTACCGGGCAGAATATAAGCTTGCATTTTACTTCAAGCCCGTGGGTGATACCTGCACTTGTTTTATTTGGCCTGTTCACGGGGATCTTGGCTGGTAGCTATCCTGCTTTCTTTCTCTCTTCCTTTAACCCAATTGCCGTACTCAAAGGCAGGTTTACGGGTGGCAAAAAAAGCATTGGCCTGCGCAGCGGCCTGGTTGTTTTTCAATTCTTTATTTCTATCAGTCTAATTATCGGCACTACTGTAGTATATAAACAGCTCTCTTACATCCAACATAAAAAATTAGGGTACGACAAAAACCAGGTGGTGGTAATAGAGCAATCCGGCGCCCTCGGCAGGAATGATGAGGCATTTAAGCAAGAATTGCTTACCGACCCACGTGTAATAAACGTTAGCGAATCTGGGTATTTACCGGCGGGCAATTCATTCGGTAATAATTATATGGCCTACCCTGATGAGCACTCAACCCAGCTTATAAAAGCGTTAAGATATGATGTAGATTATAGCTACATACCCACCCTTGGTATGCAAATAGCAAAGGGGCGGAATTTTTCAAAAGAATATGGTGGTGATTCTACCGGGGTAATTGTGAATGAAACAGCCGCAAAGGCTTTTGGTTGGGGGCAAAGCGCTGTCGGCCATACCATAAGCCACACTGATAACGATGGGACAAAATACAACTATCATGTGATAGGTATTGTAAAAGATTTTCATTTCAAATCACTCCATGAACTTATTACACCGCTTGTAATGATAATGAGCAATGATTATAGTACCATTATTGCTAAAGTAAAAACCGGTGATATAAAAGGTGTATTAGCCTCAATGAAAAATAAGTGGGCGAAGTTTACCACCGAAACGCCATTTACCTATTCGTTCCTGGACGACCGTTTTAATGCAACCTATAAAGCCGAACAAAACATTGGCCGCATATTAGGCATTTTTGCGGGGCTCACTATTTTTGTGGCTTGTTTGGGTTTATTTGGGCTTGCAACATTTACTGCCGAGCAGCGCACAAAAGAAATTGGCATACGCAAAGTACTGGGTGCCGATGTAACTGGGCTTGTTTCACTTTTATCAAAAGATTTTTTAAAGCTTGTGCTCATTGCTTTTATTGTTGCCTCACCTATGGCATGGTATGTAATGAACAAATGGCTGCAGGATTTTGCTTACCGCATAAATATTAGCTGGGTAGTATTCGCGGTAGCGGGGTTAGCTGTTGTAGTAATAACATTAATAACGGTAAGCTATCAAAGTATAAAGGCAGCGTTAAAGAACCCGGTGGACAGCCTGAAGACGGAATGACGGCCCCCTTCCCTATCCCCTTTCCCCCTTTAGGGGAAAGGGCTGGAGGATGAAAAACTTTTATTATGAGAAGATAGATGGATGATCAAACGGAGCGCAGATTATTTGAGTAGCAAAGGTGAACATAGTTGATTGTTATTCGCTCTCAATCATTCACTTAAACTGGAAACTGTCACAAAGTGATCCATTAGGATAAACTGAAAACTTACATCATATGTTTAAGAGCTATTTCAAAACTGCTTGGAGAAATTTGGTACGCGGCAAAAGTTTCTCAATTATCAATATTTCCGGGCTGGCCATTGGCATGGCCGGCGCAGTACTTATTTTGCTGTGGCTGCAAAACGAAATAAGTTTTGACAAGTTTCACAAAAATAAAGACAATCTTTACGAAGTATATGGGCTTTCATCAGTGGATGGAACGCCTATTCCTTACACATCGCAACCTTTAGGGCCTGCACTAAAACAAAATTTTCCCGAGGTTACTGCAGTTTCCCGTTTTGCCGAAACGGATGGTTTTCTTTTTACGGCAGGCGATAAGCGCATGACAGGCATAAACGGCAGTTTTGTTGATGCCGATTTTTTAAAAATGTTTACGTTTCCTCTTGTTGAAGGCTCCGGCGGCAACCAGCTAACCAATATCAACTCAATCATTATTACAGAAAAGTTTGCTGAAAAATTATTCGGCAGCACAGATGTATTAAATAAGGCCATCAAGATAGATTCAGTGGATATTTTTACCATCAGCGGCGTGCTAAAAAATATTCCTGCCAACAGCCGGTTTACTTTTGACTACCTTTTGCCCTGGGCTTACTTAAAAAAATTGGGCTGGAACAATGATAGCTGGGAAAGCAATAATGTAAAAACTTTTGTTCAGCTAAAACCTGCAACAACCGAAGCTGCGTTTGATAACGAGATAAAATACCTTACAAAGGAGCACAGCAGCCATAAAGATATATGGACACATTTTGTGTTTCCACTAAGCAAATGGCATTTATATGCAGATTTTACTAATGGCAAACCGGCAGGTGGCCGCATAGATACCGTGCGCCTGTTTGGTATAATAGCGGCATTCATTTTATTGATCGCCTGCATAAATTTTATGAACCTTAGTACCGCAAGAAGTGAAAAACGTGCAAAGGAGGTAGGCATTCGCAAAGTAGCCGGCGCCGGCAAAGGATTATTGATACGCCAGTTTTTAATTGAGGCTTTTTTAACTGCATTAATTTCGGGGATAGCAGCCCTGGTGCTGGTGCAATTGGTTTTACCTGCATTTAACACCATTGTTGGCACCGGGCTTTCTGTCCCTTTCAGTAATGTATATTTTTGGCTGGTGAGCATTGGCTTCATTGTATTTACAAGCCTGTTGGCTGGTAGCTACCCCGCGTTTTATCTTTCCTCATTCAAACCCGTAAGTATTCTTAAAGGCAAGTTTAAAAGAACACAGTCAGGCGTATCGCCCCGTAAGGTGTTGGTGGTTGTTCAATTTACATTCGCTATTATTCTTATTATTTCCACCATTGTTGTACGCGACCAAATTCGCTTTGCGCAGGACAGGGATAAAGGTTATTCGCAGAATAATTTAGTCTACGTGAATTTTTCAGGTGACATTGAAAAAAATTACCAGCTTATTAAAAATGATCTGCTTAGTAGCGGCATTGCAGCTTCCGTAACCAAAACAATGGCCGATATTACCAGGAGGGGGTCGAACACATGGGGGCTGAAATGGCCGGGGGCAAAAGCAAACTCAAACGAAATAACGATTGCCTTGTTTAGTACCGATGCCGGCCTCGTGAAAACAACGGGTTTACAATTACTCAATGGCAGGGATATAGACGTGTACAAGTACCCATCAGATTCAACAGCGGTTATGTTAAATGAAACGGCGGTAAAAACAATGGAATTAAAAAATCCGCTTGGGCAAATAATCACCCAGCCAGGTGATAACGACCTTATTAAATGGCATGTTGTTGGTGTGGTTAAGGATTATCTTTTAAACTCTCCGTACGAAACAGTTCCCCCGTTGGTAATCCAGGGGGCCAAAAAGCTGGTTTAGCACAATGCATATAAAATTCAGCACAGCGCATACAACCTCAGAAAATCTTGCGAAGGCTGAGCAGGTGTTTAAGAAATATAACCCGGCGTATCCTTTCGATTACCAGTTTGTAGATGATACTTATGCAAAAAACTTTGAAAATGAACAACGCACAAAAACGCTTGCAGGCTTGTTTGCATCGCTGGCAATACTTATCTCCTGTCTCGGCTTATTTGGTTTGTCTGCCTATGTTGCCGAAAGCAGGGTTAAAGAGGTAGGGGTGAGAAAAGTATTGGGTGCATCATCGGCAAGTATAGCAAAACTATTGTCGCTTGATTTTATCAAGCTGGTTGTTGTATCAATCGCAATAGCATCCCCGGTAGCGTGGTATGCAATGAACAAATGGCTGCAGGGTTACACATACAGAATAAGCATGGGATGGGCTATTTTTCTGTTGGCGGGGTTGTTGGCTATTGTTATTGCACTGGCAACCATAAGTTTTCAGTCAATTAAAGCAGCACTGGCCAATCCTGTAAAGAGTTTGAGAACGGAGTAATCACACCTCTTCCCTTTCCGCAGTTGAATATGTTTAATTAAAAAATAAAATTGGGAGTAACTATTTACCGGCACGTTCGTTCTACCGTGGGTTCTAAGCAATCCCGCTTATTGTAATTTATAAACCGCTTTACCATGCTCAAGAATTATATCAAGATCGCCTGGCGAAATCTTATTAAAAGCAAGATATATTCATCTATAAACATTATTGGCCTTGCTGTGGGCATGGCAGTTGCCTTACTGATAGGCCTGTGGATTTGGGACGAGCTATCGTACAACAAAAGTTTTAAAAATTACGGTCATATTGTTCGTGTGATGGAGAACAGTACACATGGCAATGAAACTTCTTCGTTTCAGTCTATGCCTGTTCCGCTTGCCGCAGACCTTCGCACAAAATTCAACCAGGAGTTTAAAAAAGTGGCACTCGCATCCTGGAACTTCAGCAATATATTCTCCTATGGCGACAAAAAATTGAGCAAAGACGGTATGTTTGTCCAGCCTGATCTGCCGGCCATTTTCTCACTAACCATGATAAAAGGCACATGGCACGGAATTGACGACCCAACATCAATACTTATAAACCAATCGTTTGCAAGAGCGCTTTTTGGCGATGCTGATCCTATAAACAAAGTGGTTAAAATAGATAATAAGAAAACCCTGAAAGTAACCGGTGTTTTCCAGGATTTTCCTAACAACTGCGAATTTAGGGATGTTAGTTTTTTGGCGCCCTGGGCATATTACCAAAACGATGAGCAATGGATTAAAAATGATGAAACAAATTGGGATGATAATTCCTTCCAGATATATGCTCAATTGCAGGACAATGCTGATGTAAATAAGGTTGCTGCCAGGGTAAGGGGAGAACTTAACGGCCACAACAGGAACGATAAACCTGCTGTATTGCTGCATCCGATGAATAAATGGCATCTATATGGTGAGTTTAAAAATGGCGTTAACACAGGCGGCAGCATACAGTTTGTTTGGATGTTTGGTATAATTGGCCTGTTTGTGTTGCTGCTGGCTTGTATAAATTTTATGAACCTAAGTACTGCCAGGAGCGAAAAGCGTGCTAAAGAAGTGGGCATACGCAAAGCAGTGGGTTCGCAGCGCAAGCAACTTGTTCTTCAATTCCTTTGTGAATCTATATTAATAGCGCTGATGGCGTTTGCATTATCGCTGCTGTTAACATTACTTGCCTTGCCGGAGTTTAACCAAATAGCAGATAAACAAATGGCCATACTGTGGGGCAATCCTCTGTTCTGGTTTTTTTGCCCTGGGTTTTACTGTATTTACAGGATTGATTTCCGGCAGTTACCCGGCTTTATATCTTTCTTCATTCAACTCGGTAAAGGTGTTAAAGGGCACATTTAAAGCAGGGCGTCTTGCATCAATCCCCCGCAAAATATTGGTTGTGCTGCAGTTCAGTGTTTCGGTGTCGCTTATTATCGGTACCATCATAGTTTACCAGCAGATACAATATGCCAAGAACCGGCCGATCGGTTATTCACGCGATGGCCTGATAACCATTGGCATGAACACCCCGGATCTCTATGGCCACTACGGCACACTGCGCAGCGACATTATGAATTCCGGCGCTGCCATTAATATGGCAGAATCATCAAGCCCCACTACCGCTGTTTGGAGCAATCAAAGCGGGTACGACTGGAAAGAAAAAGACCCTCATTTTGTACCCACATTTGGCACAATAGCTGTTACGCACGACTTTGGTGCAACGGTGGGATGGCAGTTTGTGGCAGGGCGGGACTTTTCGAGGAATTATGCAACCGACTCTGCCGCCTTTATAATAAATGAGGCTGCGGTAAAATATATGGGGCTTAAAAACCCAGTTGGTGAAACGGTAAAATATTTAAACAGCAACCGAACAGACAAAAACTATCACATAGTTGGTGTAATAAAAAACATGGTGATGGAATCCCCCTTCGATCCCGTAAAACCTACTATGTTTTTAATGGATTACGAATGGGCCAATGTGATAACTATAAAACTTAACCCCAAATTAAGCGCGCATGAGGCATTGCCAAAGATGGAGGCGATCTTTAAGAGGTATAACCCAGGCTCTCCTTTTGAATATAAGTTTGAAGACGATGAATACGCCAAAAAATTTGAAACAGAAAACCGTATCAGCAGCCTGGCAACTTTCTTTGCTGTATTTGCAGTATTCATCAGTTGCCTGGGATTATTTGGGCTGGCATCTTTTATGGCAGAGCAGCGCACAAAAGAAATTGGCGTACGCAAAGTATTGGGGGCATCGTTGTTTAATGTTTGGAGGCTATTATCAAAAGAATTTGTGCTGCTGGTATTCATTTCATTCTTCATAGCTATACCCATTGCCTGGTACTGTATGAACTACTGGTTGCGCAACTACGAATACCGCACCACTATTTCAATATGGGTGTTTGCAATTACGGCTTTAGCAGCTTTGTTTATAACATTGGCTACTGTAAGTTTCCAGGCTGTGAAAGCTGCGCTGGCTAACCCTGTCAAGAGTTTGAGGACGGAATAGCCCTCATCCCTGACCCTTCTCCCGGCACGGGAGAAGGGAACCGCGAAGAACCCTTTTTATTATGGGATGATGGAACGTCCGCCTGGATGAACTAGTCGGGCAGATTTTCAGGGTCATCATGATGAATAAGAGTTTATTTTGTCTGCGTTAATCCCGATAATCCTGAAAATCGGCGTTCCAATGTTCGGGCTTATCATTCGTTTAAACCGGGAACTTTTTTAACCCACGGTAACTTTATTTAAGCTGCAACCACCGCGGCATTGATGAACCCTGTGAAGAGTTTGAGGACAGATTGCACAAACCATATCAAAACACCGCTTCAGAATCTTGTAAAAAAATATTTGCAAAACAATCGCCAAAATCTGTAACCTTTTTTACTTATTCAAGTAATCAAAGACATGGTGCCCCTGCTATTTGTCTGACAAAATATTTTTAACATGCTCAGGAACTTTTTTAAAACAACATTCCGCAATTTGTGGAAAAACAGAACGTACAGCTTCCTCAACATCTTTGGCCTTGCAACAGGCATTGCCTGCGCGGGGCTGATTTTTTTATGGGTAGAAGATGAGGTGGATTACAATCACAACTTTGCAAAACGCGACTACCTGTACCATGTGATGCAAAACGAGAAAAATGATGGCAAAATAACCACAAACGGATCTACACCCGGGCCGTTGGCAGCTGCAATAAAAGCAGAGATACCCGGCGTTAAAAATACGGGACGGCTAAGCTGGACCATGGATGAGCTGGCCGTATTGAATGATAAATCAATTAAAGAAAATGGCGTGTATGCCGACCCTTCGGTTTTATCTATGCTCACGCTGCCATTTATTTATGGCAATGCAAATTCTGCATTCAAGCAATTGCAATCGGTGGTAATAAGCGAAACGTTTTCGAAAGCCTTTTTTGGAGATGAAAACCCGGTAGGCAAAACATTGAAAATGAACATTAACGGCGCTTACAGCGTTGATGGCCTTTATACCGTTACAGGCGTATATCGCGACTTTCCGCAAAACTCCTCCTACAAATTTCAATGGATATCGCCATACCTGGTATGGGAGAACAAAAATCCGTGGCTGGCGCCATGGGACAACGATCTGACTGAAACACTTGTAGAATTAGCCCCATCTACCAATCCCGCCCTGGTAAATCAAAAACTGGATAATTTCTTAAGCACCAAAGAAAAAGGGGCCACAAACCATTGCTTTCTCTTTTCAATGAACGACTGGAACCTTCGTAACCATTTTGAAGATGGCAAAATAAACGGTGGCAACATAAAGTATGTGCACTTGTTCTCGGTTATAGCAGCAATCATCCTGCTGATAGCCTGCATCAATTTTATGAACCTCGCCACTGCGCGGTCGGAAAAGCGGGCGAAAGAAGTTGGGGTGCTTAAAGTAATGGGTGCGGGCAAAGGCGGCCTTATCGGCAAGTTCATTAACGAATCTCTGCTTATGTCTTTCATGGCGGTGTTATTGGCTATTGCTATGTTGTATTTGCTTTTACCATCTTATAATACACTGGTACAAAAAGAGCTTTCTGTTGATATATTTAAACCGCTTCACCTGTTGTCTTTAATAGCTATTGGCATTTTAGCCGGTTTAGTCGCCGGCAGTTACCCTGCCTTTTACCTGTCTTCATTCAACCCGGTTAAAGTATTAAAGGGGATGAAGATAAAAAGCAGCGGTGGTGTGGTTTTTATAAGAAAGGGGCTGGTAATTACACAATTTACAGTTTCTATCATTCTTATTATTTGTACTGTTATTATTTACCAGCAGGTGCAACATATAAAAAACAGGGACATTGGCTATAATAAAGACAACGTTATATACATGGATCTCCGCGGTAATATGAAAGACCATTTTAGCGTGATAAAAGATAAATTACTGGCTTCAGGTTATGTAGAAAACGCGGCATTAAGCCTGCACAGTTCATTGCAGGTGTATAGCTATGGCGACGGTTTTAGCTGGCAGGGCAAAGACCCCAACAGCAAGCCAACAGTTCACTCAAATGTTGTGAGCAGCGAATATCTTTCAACCATGGGCATGAAGCTTGTTAGTGGCAGGGATTTTCGTGGCCAGGGCTTTGGTGACCAACAGGGTGCGGACAGTACCAATGTTATTATAAATGAAAGCCTCGCAAAACTTATGGGCGATCAAGGCAAAGTAGGCAGCATTATAAGTACCGGCCGGTGGCATTTAACGGTTATTGGTGTTATTAAAGACTTTGTATATAACGATGTATACGCGGCTGGTGCACCGCTTGTTTTCTTCAACGGCACATACTCCGCAACCCTGCTAAGTGTACGGTTTAAACAAAATGTAAATCTTTCAAATGCGCTTGCAAAAACGGAATCTGTTATGAAAGCCGATAACCCCGGCTATCCTTTTGAATACAGGTTTTTGGATGATGATTTTAACCAGTTTTTTGCTACAGAAACCCTGATAAGCAAACTCGCAAGCGTTTTTGCTATGTTGGCCATTTTTATATCATGTCTGGGGTTATTCGGGCTGGCCGCTTATACAGCCGAGCGCCGTACCAAAGAAATTGGCATACGCAAAGTATTGGGGGCTTCAGTGCAGGGGCTTGCAGGGCTGTTATCAAAGGAATTTGTACAGTTGGTTGCTTTGTCGTGCATTATGGCATTCCCCATTGCATGGTGGGCTATGCACAGTTGGTTGCAAAACTATGAATACCGCACAGCCATTCATTGGTGGGTATTTGCAACAGCAGGAGTTATGGCGCTTGTTATAGCATTAATTACCGTTAGCTTCCAGGCGGTAAGAACAGCATTGATGAACCCAACCAAAAGTTTGAGAAGCGAATAGATCAACCACTACAAATATTTCAGCATCCTCTAAATAACTCCTGCTGCAGGAAATCTAGAGGATGCTGCTTTTTAATTCTTTAAAATATTGTGTCGCCAGCAGCAACCGGCTGCCATACCAGCTAAACATTTCACCATCTACAAAAATCACCTTTGCACCAGGCAGTTGCTGTCTTATTTCTTCGGTATGTTTCGGCTTGAAAGGATAGGGTTCTGATGAAAGAAAAATATACAGGCAACCCTTTTCTGCCAGTTGGCTGATCGTTGTCACAGGATATCGTGCTTCATCGCTAAATGCATTTAAAAAGCCGCAGCGCGTGATCATATCACTGATAAAAGTATCTCCTCCCGCAGTTATGTATGGGTCACGCCATATTAAGTAAGCCACTTTTGGCTTATGAAGAGATATTCCAATTGGGTGTACGGGGTTATTCAATTTTGAAAAGTTCGTTTTTATTTGCGCAGTAAGCTCTTCTGTCTTCTCTTTTTTGTTTACAAGGCTACCAACTTGCTCAATCATATCAATCGCGTCGTCCAGGTTATGGATATCGCTTGTCCAAACCGGCGCAATAGCAGCCAGTTCTTCTACTTGTTCCTTCACATTTTCTTCTTTATTGGCAATGATAAGATCAGGTTCTAAATTCTTAACAACATCTATGTGCACTGCCTTTGTGCCCCCTACCCTTTTTTTGGTTTCAAACCAGCTTCGGGGGTGAACGCAGAACTTGGTTATTCCAACAACCTCGTCCTCCAGCCCAAGATCGTGGAGCAATTCTGTTTGCGAGGGTACGAGCGACACAATACGTTTGGGCGGATAATTATCTAACCGCACCGTTTTGCCTGTTTGGTCAATACACGTAAACATTTATTAAAGATAATGCGGATAATTTTATGGAAAACGCAGTTGTCCGCATCATATATGCAAACCAACCTGTATGAAGTTCATCTCCGGGGCTTTCATCGTGCTGCTGTGCATAACAGTTTCCCTTATCATCAGCTTTAAAAGCATCAGCAATAATATTAAAATTACCAGGCCGCCGGTTCATCAAAAATTATCAATAAAATCAATTGTAAACAGCATAGGTGAAATTCCGTTACCGGGTGGCTATACCAGGGTTATTATTCAAAAAGGGTCATTTGGTGAATGGCTACGAAATATACAGCTTAGAAAAGATAATACCGTGTACTTATACAATGGCCAGCCCATCGAGCACCAGGATCTTCATTATGCGGTATTGGATATTTCAACCGGCAACAAAGACCTTCAGCAATGCGCAGATGCCGTTATGAGGTTAAAAGCAGAATACTATTTCTCTAAAAAAGAATATGACAGTATTGCTTTTGGAGAAGGCAGGCATGTAAGCAGTTTTCAGCAATACTTAGACCACATTGAAACACCAAATGAGGATAAGCATGCATTGCTAATGGATTTTATGAAAAATGTATTTATTAACTGCGGCACTTATACTGTTGACGCCATGACAAAGCCGGTTGCGCTAACCGATGTTCAATTGGGTGATGTTTTTGTAAAAGCAGGTTCGCCAGGGCATGCAATGATTGTGGTTGATGTTGCCAAAAACAATGACGGCCAGAAAATCTACCTGCTTGCACAAAGCTATATGCCCGCGCAGGATATGCATATTGTAATAAATCCCGTTAGTTCAATCCTAAACCCCTGGTATGAAGTAATGAGCTATGAAAAGGTAATTACACCCGGTTGGGTATTTGAAAAAAACCAGTTGAAGAGGTGGAAATGAGATCAGAAAAAAGTCCATAGCCCATGGTCCATAGTCCATTGTAATAGCGGATGATTAAGTGATTCGGTCAATAAGTAATTAATGCATAAACCATGACACATCCGCAATGAATTTCTTCGCATGGGCTATCCAATGACCATTGACTTACTGACTTATTGACTCACTGACTTATCAGCCTCCAGATTCTTCAGCATATCTGCTGTCATTCTTTCCAGGCCATATTCATGTTGCCATCCCCAATCATTGCGGGCGCAGGTATCATCAATGCTTTGCGGCCAGCTATTTGCAATATTTTGCCTGTAATCAGGTTTATAGGTTATTTCAAAAGACGGGATATGCTTTTTTATGGCAGTTGCAATTTCTTTTGGCGAAAAACTTACACCCGCAATATTGTACGACGTATGTACCGTAATATTTTCCGCAGGGGCTTCCATCAGGTTTATAGTAGCTTTTATAGCGTCTGGCATGTACATCATTGGCAGGTATGTGTTCTCCTGCAAAAAACATTCATAACGGCCATTTTCAAGCGCTTCATGAAATATTTCAATGGCATAATCTGTTGTGCCGCCACCGGGTGCCGATTTATAGCTTATCAGGCCAGGGTACCGCAAACTTCTAACATCTAATCCAAATCTCCTGTTGTAATAATTGCACCAGAATTCCCCTGCATATTTGCTTATGCCATAAACAGTAATTGGCTCAATAATCGTTTGCTGCGGGCAATTTTCTTTTGGCGATGTTGGCCCAAACACCGCAATGCTGCTGGGCCAGTAAACTTTCTTCAATTTTTCTTCACGGGCAATATCCAGCACATTAAGCAAGCCCTGCATATTAAGGTTCCAGGCAAGGTTTGGGTTTTTCTCTCCCGTTGCGGAGAGTATGGCAGCCAAAAGATAAATGTGTGTAATATTTTGACGGATAACCTGTACATGCAGCATTTCTTTATTCATTACGTCCAGCGAAACATAGGGGCCGCTGCCTTTAAGAAGTTCATTTTCTTCCCGC
>JABDFW010000058.1:21004-21083 GCA_013286305.1 Bacteroidota bacterium | reverse complement strand
CAGCAGGCGCAGTATTTTTTCGCTTTCATCTTCCACTCTTTTATAGCCGGGCTTGCCCAATGCAACATCTATTTTATTA
>JABDFW010000058.1:1194-20994 GCA_013286305.1 Bacteroidota bacterium | reverse complement strand
GCGTATTTTTTTTATGTAACCCTGCAGCTTTTGCCCTGGCTCAACCTGCTGGTATAGTTCGTTGGCATAAAGCATGCCTGTGTGTTTGCCATTTATTGCTACTATATAACCAAGATCGCTCCTGCGGCTAACCACCAGCTCTACCTGTTCCATTTCTTTTACGGTTAGCTCCTCATTACTTAGTTTGTTCTCTATTTTTTCTGTGGCTGCTACCCGGCCAGTTTGTTCATCAAGATAAATTTGTACCAGGTATTCCCCGCCCAACAACATCTTGCTTCTCTGCTGGCTCGCAGGTACAAACAGGTCTTTCATCAACCCCCAGTCCAAAAAAGCACCCTGGCGTGTTACGCTCACTACTTTAAGCTCAACAATATCGCCCACAATGCCTTTTGGCTTTAAGGTAGTGGCAATAATGCGATCTTCTGAATCATGGTACAAAAAAACTTCCAGTTCATCACCCACATTTGTACCCTCGGGCACAAAGCGTTTGGGCAATAAAATACCTTCTGCGCCATCATCCAGGTAAACGCCTATTTGTGTATTACGGGCAACTTTTAATTTATTATAAACACCAACTTCAATCATATCCTTGTATAAAAATGGGCACAAAGGTAAGCTAATAAATTTCGAGCGCTTTTTGCATTAATTTTAGGCTGCGAACTAACATGAAACACATACCGGTATTTACATGAAGAAGATATATAAACCAACCAGCGATTACGCGTTTTTTCATGAGCCTTATTTGGATCTTGTGCCGGATGATGGGGACCTGCTGCAGCATTTGAGAGATATTCAAACCGAAACTGCCGACCTTATTGCCGGCCTTACGGAAGAACAACTAAACTATAGTTACGACGAAGGTAAATGGACAATAAAAGATATACTGGTGCACCTTTCAGATTGTGAAAGGATATTTATATACAGAGCAACAAGATGTGCGAGAGGAGATAAAACGGATCTTCCCGGTTTTGATGAAGCGCTTTTTGCGGGTAATGCAAATGCAAATAAGCGGGAGATCAATGATATTATGAAAGAACTGGAAGCATTTAGGGTAGCAAGCATTGTGTTTATTGATACCCTGGATGAAGATGCCTTGAGCAGAACCGGTACTGCAAACGGCTACCCCATATCCACAAGATTAATAGCTAACCATATTTACGGGCACCACAGGCATCATCTAAATATTATTAAGCAGCAGTATCTTCAGTAACGTGTTACATCAGGCATACCACATATTCGGTATTTCCGCTTTGGTTTATAACCGCCAATTTTACACGATCAACAATGCAGTATAGGGCTTACCCTGTTTTAAATGCATGTTTGATGTTGTTTATATGGTTAGATCAAAACTGCGTATCCTTTTAATTGACGACGACCGTGTCTATCAGTTCGTGTCGAGAAAGGTAATTGAAGATATAGGACTGGCCGGCGATATAATCAGTTTTTCTAATGGAGAAGAGGCTATTAAATACCTGAAAGATAACCTGCATAACCAATGTTCGCTGCCTGACGTAATTTTTGTTGATGTTAATATGCCCGTAATGAACGGCTGGGAATTCCTGGAAGCATACGATAATATGAAACATTATCTTAAAAAACCCCAGCTAATTTATGTTGTAAGCTCTTCTGTTGATGAAATAGATATACGAAGATCGCATGAATTCAATACCGTAAAGGAATATCTTGTAAAGCCGGTAGTGCGTGAAAAATTCCGCGAAGTACTTTCTTCCATGTCTTTAGGATTGTGTATAAATTGACGTCGTAAAGCTTTATATAAATATTATAAATCTAACCTCACCGGTCTTCAAACAAAAACAAATAAACAACGGGAAGGTAGTTTTGGGTTTTAGGTTACCAACATTTTAATTCATTCTTACCACATAGGCAGATAGGGAACATAGGGGCGCATAAAAAAGGTTGTTGTTGGCCGCCAGGCCAACAACAACTGAGGGTAAGGATGCAGCGGTGCTTTACTGCTGCTGTTTCATAATGTTAAACATCCAGCGGATGCCAAAACGGTCTTTACAGGTGCCCCAGTAGCCCCAGAATTCATCATGCGGTGCTACACTGTCTGTTCCGCCGTCGGATAGTTCGTGGTACATCCTGTCGGCTTCCTCTTTGGTGTCGGGGCCTAAGCTGATGGTAAAATTGTTGCCTTCCACCAGTTTTTGCCCCATGCTTTCCAGCATATCGGTGGCCATTATTTGCAAGCCGCCAAGTATGGGCATTGCCATGTGCATTACTTTGTTTTTGTCGGCTTCGGGCAAGGGCGGTGCGCCTTCCCTGGGCGGCATGTCTTTAAACCGCATTGGCGGGGTGGAAAATTCAGTTCCGAAAACTTTTTTGTAGTGGGTAAATGCCTCTTCGGCATTGCCCGCAAAGTTTAAGTAAATTGAAACGTTTGCCATAGTTGTTGTTTTTATGATGACTAAAATTTTTGAATGGGTGTGTTATAAAAATGGTTGGTGATCGTCGTTATTTGTTGCAATCCATAATATTCATAAGGCAATCTTTTTTTACACGTTTATTTGGTAAATTTATTTTCTCGTTTGCAAATAATCATCATTTATTCCTTTTCCAATCAGAATTTGTTTTACATATTTTTCAATCCTCTCTGCACGGGTCTTGGATTGTTTGGGTGCAGCAAAATAAAGCAGGTATGCCCTTTGCCGCCCCGGCGTCAACGCATTGAAGGCCTTTTTTAAAGCAGGCTTTTTAGCGAATGCCTGCAGAAGCTCTTCGGGTATTGCGGGCGTTTTATTAACCGTGGAGACCAATTTAACGCCGGCCTTTTCTACTTCAATGGCCTCATAAATATAGGATTTGATAACAGGCTCCATCTCTGCTATTTGCTTTACTGACGTAAACGGTACATAACGCCCTTCCTGCGTGTACTTACCGGGTTTTACCAATATACCATTGGCATCATCCAGCAGCGCGCCTTTAAAAAACCCAAGCGAACAGAATTCTTTTCTACCATTTATGCCAAGGATATTCCTGCCCTGCCAGGTGTAAATGGGAGCGCCCCACTTTAATTCTTCGGTAAGGCCACAGTCGAGAATGATCATTTGCAACGCCTCTAGTTCATCCTGCCATTTGTCGACACTGCTTAAAAATTTATCAACTTTATGATTCATGCTGTTGATTTATCACTGAACATATTTTGTCGCCATTGTTGACGTTTTCACCAACAATGATGTTATACCTTGGCGGTCAGAAAAAATCATCTCCCCATATCCAGTGTTGATATTAGTTGGTGAAAACACCAACTAAGGCGAACAACTAAAGCCCTATAGCAGCACATAAGCCCGTACCCACCTCCTTCCTCACCCAATGTGCTAATCCTCCAATCCCTTTCCGTCAAGAATTTGCGGTATATATTTTTCAACCCTTGCTTCGCGGGTTTTGGGTAGTTTGGGTTGAGAAAAATAAAAAAGGTATCCCCGTTGCCTTCCCGGCGTTAATGCTTTGAAAGCCGTTTTTAACGCAGGCATTTTATTTAATTTACGCTGAAATTCTTCAGGCACCTTGTATTCTTCCGTCTTTTTATGCTTCACTTTTAAACCCACCTTTTCTACTTCAATAGCCTCGTAAATATAGGCCTTGATGGTAGACTCCATGCCGGCTATTTGCTTTACACCGGTAAACCGTATTTGGCGGGCAGACTGCACATTTTCTGTTTGCTGTATCAGAATATCATCTGCGTCGGCTAAAAGGGCGCCTTTAAAAAACAACAGTGCACAGTATTCTTTAAACCCGTGTATGAGCACTATGTTACTGTCGTTGTAAGCCCGCCCGGATGACTCGGTCGGACGGGTGTAACAGGGGCAGCCCCATTTTAATTCTTCGGTAAGCCCGCAATCAAGAATGATCGTTCGCAATTTCCTGTATTCTTTCTGCCATATTGAGTCTTTATCAAAAAAGAAATCAACCTTGGGGTTCATAGTATTTATTTATTGAAAAGTTGCACTAAAGTTATGCCAGTTGTTGATTTAATGTACCAATTTTTACCTGGGCTATCCTTCTGCTTGGGGGCCTTAAATACCACGACAACACAGTAAAAACAACGAGTAAAAACGGGGCAATTATTTGTACATGAATATCATTGCTCGCAATATGCGAAATTACCGCGCCGGTCATGGCAAAAAATATACCCGCATACGCCCATTCCTTAAGCAATGGAAATTTGGGAACTAATATTGCAATTATGCCCAATACCTTCCAAATGCCGATAAGGGAAATAAAATAGTTGGGATACCCCAGCGGTTTAAAACCCTGCACTACGTCTTTTAACTGCAGCGCCTGTGCCAGGCCGCCGGAAAAAATGCAAAAGGATAATATTGCAGTAATTATCCAATACCAAACCAGTTTTCTCTTTTCCATTTTTAATTTATTTTAGTTTGTTTAAAAATTTCTTCTATCCGGTTGTGTGCCATGTTCAGGCCATAGGCAAAGGGTAGTTTAAGCACCTCGTCCCTTTGCGCAGCAGATTCATATATTACATGCATGTTAAGCCTGCTGGTGTCATCAGTCAGCGGTACAAATTCATATACCTCAAGCTGAACGCCAAAAGGTGTGTTCTCCATTTCAAATGTCCGGATGATCTTCTTGTTTGGGCTAAACTCGTGTATCGTTCCGTTTGCGCGGAACACCACATTCCCCTCCGCATCGCTTGATGCCAGTTGATAACTGCCGTGTTTTTTAGGTTCAAATTTCAGCAACTTAGCAGTGGTGTATGGGTTAGTCATCACCTGCTCAATAATTTCCGGCTCGGCATGTGCCCTGAAAAGCAATTCTACCGGCAGGTCAAAGTCCCTTGTTATCACCAGGTCTTGTTTGCCGTTTTCGGCATTGATCTTTGTTTTCAGTTCCATAACATTCTATTTTTTTGGTTTGTATTGTTTCATTATGGTTTCCAATTTGTTAAACCTGTCATCCCACATTTTGCGAAATGGCTCAATAAAGTCGGCTACTTCTTTCATTTTTATGGCGTTTATATTATAGTAAATTTCTCTGCCATTTTGTGTTTGTTCAAGCAACTGGCATTCAGTAAGTATTTGCAGGTGTTTAGATACGGTAGGCCTTGCCGTATTAAAGTTTGAGGCGATAGCGCCTGCCGCCATTGATTGTGTGGCCACCAGCATTAGTATTGCCCGGCGGGTGGGATCTGCAATGGCCTGGAAAACGTCGCGTCGTAAGTTCATCGTGTAGCTATTTGACTACAAATATATGTGTAGTTATTTAACTACGCAAATTTTTTTTAAACTTTTTTTTTAACCTGAAGATTTTATAAGTGATTGCTTAATGAGGGGCATTTTGAGAAGGTATTAAAAAGAAAAAGCCATTAAATGTTATATTTGAAGGGCTGTTAATTTGTTTTGAAGTGCTGCTGCATTAGGAAAAGTATTACATTTATTCCGGTACAATATTCATTTGACTTATCCGTAAGATCATCATCATTAACACAGAATCATTCTTAAAACTCTTGAAAGCTAAAACCTGCGTATGGCCCCTTATAAAAACAAAAACGCCGCTCAGCCGGTAATGATCGGGAGGGAATACCCCGACCCTAACGAGAACGACATTATCGCAGAGATGATCAAACTTACCACAGCGCAGATGGAAGAACTTTATCCCCGCCCGCAGGCATTGCGCCAGGTGCATGCTAAAATGCATGGTTGTGTAAAAGCTGAATTTATTATTGAAAAGGATCTGCCCGAAGATTTGCGTGTGGGTATTTTTAAGGACGCAATATGTTTCCCGGCCTGGGTAAGATTTTCCAACGGCGTAACACAAATACAGCACGACAAAAAAAGGGATACCAGGGGGATTGCCATAAAATTGATGAATGTACCCGGCGAAAAATTGCTTGAAACGCAAATGGGCGCGCAAACACAGGACCTTGTGCTTGCAAGTTCACCGGTATTTTTTGCAGAAGGCCTTGCAGCTTTTAGCGGGTTATTAAAAGCCTCTGTTTCTAAAAATAAATTAATGGTGCCGCTATTCTTTATTACACATCCGCGAATGGCGTTGAGAGCGATAACTAAACTGCTGATAAATTGCAAACACCCGTTTGTAATTCCTTATTTCAGCGGAACGCCCTACCAGTTTGGTGACGAGTCAAGGGCTGTTAAATATCACCTGCAGCCGTCAGCAAATAACAAACTGGAATATACCGATGAAAAAGATCCTGATTACCTGCACAACAACATGGCCGCCACACTGGATAAAACCGATATTTATTTTGATTTTTTCATACAGTTTCAAACCGATGCCGTGCGCATGCCGATTGAAAACGCAACTGTAGCGTGGGACTCGCCTTTTATAAAAGTTGCTACGTTGCGGATACCTGCTCAAAAATTTACATGTCCAACAGAAGATCATTTTGGTGATAACCTTACTTATAATATATGGCATGCACTGCCTGAACATCGCCCTTTGGGCAGCTTTAACAGGGGCAGAAAGTTCATATACCAGGAACTGTACAAATTTCGCACTGCAAGAAACGGGGCAATGCCGGTAGAACCCGTTGCGGGGCCAGATTTTTTGGCTCCGGAGAATTTGAAATAATCATATTTCAAAACCGTGTGTATCATATATTTTACTAAAGTGGCTTAGTTTGCTACTAAGCATTAAGAAGTGAAAGTAATAGGCTCTACAGGCACAAATCGTATATTAGCAGGCCGTTTATAATAACATCGTGCACAAGGCGATAAAAACTATTAAGGCCAATCATAGTATGCTTAAACGCAAAACCCCCGCAATATCAACTGTTGTTGTATTCTTTATTATAGCCGCTGCTTGCTCAAATAATAGTCAAAAGGATTCTCTTCCACCAGCAGATACATCCCAACAGATAAAAATTGAAACCGAAGCTTTACAGGAGGACACCGACGCGGCAAAGCTAATAATTGCTTTTACTCAAAATGAAAAGATTTCCGCGGAATATACGCGGGCTAAGCAAAGGGCGCAACTAACTGATTCATCACTTGTTCTTGCAAAAACAAACGTTCCCGGCAAATACCTGTTTAAATTTAGTATTAGTGCTGACGGAAACTCTTTAGATACTTCAAAGAGGTCTTTAAGAATTGAAGGAATTATACCCAAAACAACATTGATCAACTATATTAAGGATACTTCTATCTTAAATTCAAATGCAACTAACGGGGATTTTGTTCACTATACTATTACGATTGACAATGCCCGCCCCGTTACAATCAGAGAGTTAGATCATGTAGACCTGCGCGGCATTCTGTTAAAGCAGGGATCCTTTGACTATTATTCCTTGATGCTTGGGGAAAATGGCTCCCAATCCAGTTCCGTTGGCTATAGCAAAGAATACGAATCGCTGGCTAAGTTAAACCCTTTATTTGCCGGGGATGATAACTCAGGATCGTATCAAACAATGCCCGCGGATAGTACGCAAGCCTCCGTTGCGGACAGCACCCAACCGGCGCAACAAGCATTTGGTAACATAGATGATTCAGCCGTGATCAATCAAACAGGTGATTGGAAGACTCACCTGGCAACCGGCCTTGTATTTTTATTATGTGTTATAGTAATCGCATGGGCTACACAAAAGCTGGCTAAGAATTTATATACCACAGGCGAAACCATTGGTGACGGCCTGCAAAGCTATTTCCCCATGGTGCGTATCAGCAGGGCCACCTTTTTTTTCAGGCGAAGAGTAGTTATACTTTATAATGATTCAATCGCCACTTTTAGAAAAAGGAAAAAAACGTCAATCGCCGCACTGCACGAAGATGATTCAAAAGAACAACTGGCGGCATTTAAAAAAATAAGCCGGAAAAAAATTATACCGCTTGATGGCGTCAGGAAAATAACCATAATACCCGGCAGGATAGCAAGGCTCTATCGTTATAAAATAAAAACGAATGCGGGCAAATTTGTTTTAGTGTTGCCTGAGTTTGAATCACATGATTTTATTAAAGTGCTGAGCACACTTTTTCCAGGCCGCATAAAGTATTTAAAAGGCAGCTTTTTAAAAAGCGTGATTACCGGGGTTGTCATTGCCATATTGCTATGTGCTGTTTTTATACTTTCCGGGAAATACACTGGTTCGCCGGGCCCCGAAGAAGAAATAATTATTTTTTCGACCGCTCTTTTTATCTTTTTTATAGTGCCCCTAATATTTATTTTATACGACAAATGGAATTTGGAGCGTGTATCTAAGAATAAAAATAAACTCAAGGCTGATCTTTCGCACCGTAAGCCGTTACGCTCCAATATATTGGCTTTTGTTTTGCGCGCGGTGGCAGTTGCAATCCTTATACTATCCCTTTTAAGTTATCATTATTACGACGATTCCGGCGACCCGGCTGCGTACAGCACGCTTAAAGACAATACAATTAATCATATTATATTAAAGGCTGGGATACCTGCCATAGACGGAATGGGAGTTCCAGGTTTTTTTGTTGTTATGTATGCTGCGGTTGGTTTTTTGTTATCTGTGGCTCTGGCTGTATCGCAAAAGAGGACTGATAAACTCCGAAAAAACGATACGCGAAAACCAATACTTTATTTACGCTCATTTTTAGATGATAATAAAACAACACTAAACCCGGGTACAAGCCTTTCAAATTATTTGGGTGCTGAGCCACCGTATTACCTGCTCGATAAATATGGATTTGATAGCAGCATGAAGCGGTACCATGTTCTTAGATGGATAATCACTTATTTTTATAATCACCACCCTGTAAGATTAATACGTTTATTTTTTGGCAGGCCCCTGGATACCTCTGAAGAGCAGATGGCCAATTATTTAAAGAGGTACGGTTTGTTTGTTGGGATAGGTAAGCCCGGCGAAAAAATAGTCACCCCCGGTGCTTCAAGAATGTATGTTACAAATGAAGAATGGCAACAAACGGTGCTTGGCCTATTGCATGAATCGCAGTTTGTAGTACTACAGCCAAGCGCTACTGAAGGTGTTTGGTGGGAAATAAACAAAGTACTGGCGAATTGCCAGCCACAACAGGTAATCTTATGCATGGTAAATTATAAGAATCACCAGGAGTATTATGAAAATTTTTATAGAAGGTTTAAAAGCTTAATGCCCGGTATCAAACTCCCCCGTTCAACCGGTAATGAAAATAAAATTACTTTTTTAGCTTTTGATGCTGAGTGGAATCCTTTTGTTCTTGATATGAAATATTATACACCAGTTATTTGGCCAACGGGTAAAGTAACAAATATAGGCAGCACCTTCAAAAAATTTTTAGTGAATTTAAAATAATAGCAGAGTAAACCGGTGGAATTTTAATATAGACTGATTTAATTTCTATTTGGAAAATTTATTCGGAATTTTGCAGGCAAAGATTATGTAAGTCAGCAAGAATTGCTTTATTTACGAATAAAATTATCTCACTATGGCGAACACTTCATCTGCACAAACGGGCAAACTTGTTATTATCACAGGTGCAAACGGTAATTTAGGATCAGCAACCGTTAAGAAATTTTTGAATGAAGGCTATCGCGTTATAGCTGTTGATGCCAAAGATAACCACCTGGCTTTTGCTTCGAATAGCCCAAACTTTGAGCACCATTCTGTAGATCTTACCAGTGAGGATAGTACAGAAAGCTTTGTGAAAAGTATTACATCAAAACATGGCAAAGTTGATGCGGCACTTATGCTGGTAGGTGGTTTTGCAATGGGCAATTTAGAAAGTACTTCGGGGGAAGATATTCATAAAATGTTCTCGCTTAATTTTGAAACAGCCTATTTTGTTTCAAGGCCCTTGTTAAAACACATGAAGGATAATGGTTATGGAAGGCTAGTATTCATCGGCGCAAGGCCCGCATTGAAACCCGCGCAGGGCAAGGGGGCGGTGGCTTATGCCTTAACCAAGTCTTTATTGTTTAAACTCGCAGATCTTATTAATGAAGAAACAAAAGGCACCAATATAGTTGCATCGGTGGTGGTGCCAAGTACCATAGATACAGAAATAAACAGGCAAAGTATGCCGGATGCCAACGCTGATACCTGGGTTAAACCCGAACAAATTGCTGAAGTACTTGAATTTATCTGCGGCGATAAGGGCATGCCTGTAAGAGAAGCAGTTTATAAAGTATATAATAATGCCTGATCTCGTGCCTTGATAAATATTAATCCTCTGTGTATTCTTTTATAACCCTCAATATTTCTGCCACACCCCATGCCTGTGCAATACAGCCTTTTGGATAGTGCGGCGCATCGCCATCAAATATCTCCGACACGGTGCCTATACCGGCTTCAGACAAATGATAGGTAAAATTATCTATTACCTGATTAACTTTCACCGCATCATTATTCACTTTCATTAAAGCATCCGCATAAGGGCCAAGCAACCAACTCCAAACGGTGCCCTGGTGGTAGGCCGCATCCCGTTTGCGCTGATCACCTCCATAAATACCAATATACCTGTCATCATCCGGCGACAGGCTTCTTAATCCCACCGGGGTGTATAATTTTCCGGTCACTATCTGTAAAACTGATGCTGCCTGTTCGCCTTCAATTAATGCAAAGGGCAGGCTTATGGCAAAAAGCTGGTTTGGCCTTAATGAGCTGTCGGGGTTGCCATTTTCATCAATCACATCGTACAAATAATTTCCTTCGGCATACCAGAATTTTTCTTCAAAACTTTTCTTAACAATACCGGCGCTTATGTTGGTGATGGATGCATCATTTTCCTGCCCGTTCATCACCAGAAACTCTGCAAATATTTTCAGAACGTTATACCAAAGTGCCTCAATTTCTACGGGCTTGCCCATACGCGGCGTAACAACCCAATCCCCAACCCTGGCATCCATCCATGTTAACTGCTGTCCTTTTTCACCGGCATATAACAACCCATCATCCGCAACGTGAATATTATAACGGGTACCTTTAAAATGCCAGTCAATAATATCTTTAAGAACAGGCAATATTTCCCGCAGAATAAATTCGCGGTCATTGGTTGCCTGCAGGTATTTATACGCCGCGATAAAATACCAAAGTGTTCCATCCACATTATTGTATTCAGGCGCTTCGCCATTATCCTGGAAACGGTTTGGCAACATGCCCATGCTTACCGTTTTCGCAAATGCTGCAATTATTTTTTTTGCATCATCATATCTCCCTGTTGCTAAGCACAGCCCCGGTAAAGAAATCATCGTATCTCTGCTCCAATCTGTAAACCAATGATAGCCGGCAATAACAGTTGCGCCGTCATTTTTTTCAGCAGAGGATGAGCCTTGTGAAATTTCTCTCTTTACAATAAACTGGTCTGCAGCAAGCGTTAATATTTGTTCCGTTGAACCGATAAAAGTGCCATGCAATAAATTTTCCTTTCGTAATTTCTCTTTAAGAAATAATTCATGCGCATCTTTTTGAGAAGGATCTGTTGTTGAGAGAATAATGCCAATTGTATCACCTTCTTTTAATTGAACGGAAAATTTGCCCGGCGTAAACAGGTCTTCAGTGAAATCAAGCCCCCGCGCCTCTTCCACGCTGTAATGAAAGTGATAGTACCAACCAGGCTGATGTTCAAATGTTGCACCGGGTACTTTTATGAATATGCCCGGCGTTCCATCGTAGAGTTTTGTAAAGAATATATCATTTTCAAATGTTGCATCGCGGTTAACGCTTGTATTTGCACGCATTAAACTATGGTAACCCCGTACAGACAATAAGGACAACAATTCTAATGTAAAAGCTTGTTCCGCTTTTAAAACTTCATAAATGATCAGGGTTGTATTTTCACCATGCACCATGGTTACAGTCTTCCTTAGCGATATGCCATCCACTTCATACAACCATTCGGAAAATAATCCCTTTGTAAATGATGTTAGAAAATTGTACCCTTTTGGTGTTATCACATCGCCATAATTATTGGCACTTAATTCAAAACGCTGATTGTTCACAATTATAGTATCATCCAGTTTACTTACAAGGCTCATTCGTTCTGCAGGTGGAACCGTTGCAGCAACCAGCAGGCCGTGGTAGCGGCGTGTATTGCAACCGGTTATTGAGGAACTTGCCCACCCGCCGAGGCCGTTTGTCTCCAGCCATTCAGCGCCACCCTCTCCTTTGTCAAAAGGCAGCGAGTTTTGAATATCTTCTTTATCAAGAATGATCATAAGGCAAGAATAAGTGTAGTAACGGTAAAGCTAAACAACAACTATGACGGGGCAAGGTTTAAAAAGTAAAATTGTGATGAAACAATAAAAAAGATAAATTCTACATACAGTCTAACAAACTAAAAGAGGCTGCCAGGGTAGAACCGGGCAGCCTCTCAAGCCGTTGCAGGCACATATTTTATGCCACTGCTGCACCTGCTTTTTCAACAAGCAGCTTTGTAGCCTTTACTCCATCATCGTTGCCTAAATAACCCCCGTCCGGTTTATACATTTTGATCAAGCCTCCCTCATATTCAATACTCACCCAACCCTTAAACCCGGAATCTTTTATTATTTGAAACATCTTCATAAAATCTGTTTCGGTATCGTTTCCTGCGGCATCAAACAAATGTGTTTTGGCATGCACGCCTTTTGCAAAAGGCATTAACTCTTTTATGCCTTTGTACCTGTCATATTCTTCCAGGCATTTGGTTTTCATATAAGCATCTATTGTTTGGGCTTCAGGTTTTGTACGGGCTGTACAAAAATTACCAAAGTCGGCAAGCGTACCGCAATGTTTGTTATTTACCTGCCGCATTACACCGGCAAGCCATGCACCGTTTGTTGAAATGCCTATATGGTTTTCTACAATAACATCAATATCCTGCTTGCGGCCGCGCTCGACCAACATGTTTAAACTATCCACCGCAGCCTTGGCAACTTCGGTTGTATCTCCGTCGCCTTCAACATTTACCCGTATCATCGGGCAGCCCAGTGTTGCCGCGGCATCCAGCCATTTGTAATGGTTTTCTACAGCCTGCATTCTCTTTGTATTGTCAAGGTCGCCTAAAACGCCTTCGCCATCAATCATAATGCGCAGGTTATAGGTGCCTGCATCTGATGAACGTTTCTTCAGTTCATTCAAAAAGGTGGCGTCTTTGGCCTTGTCAGCAAAGAACATGGAGCAGTAGTCAAGCCCTGTAATATCAAAATCTTTTTTCACCTTCGATGGAAAATCAAGCGGGTCTAATTTCTTCCCCCAAAAATCACTGGCTAACGAAAACTGCGAAATAGCAAGCTTGAAAAACAATTTCTTTTTTTCAGTTTCGGCGTGAAGAAATCCTGGCAGACTTGATGCAATGCCAATACCCGCAGCACCCAAACCAAGTTGTTTAATAAAAGTTCGCCTGTTCTTTTGCATATAGAAAGTTTTTTAGTTTAAAAATGTTCTGTGTTTTGTGTTCTGAGTTTTAAGTTTGGCGACTTTTTCACTTAAAAGTCATGTCAAATACAATAAACAGCGACCCTGATTTGTAGCCATCCTTCGAAAACACAAAATACAGGTCATGCTTGCCCTCTGTAGCTGCAATTTTTGTGGTTGTTTCTAATGGCTTTATCTGTGTGAGGGATGAATTATCCTGCATTATTTCAGCACTCGTACCTATCAGTGTGCCGGTGGGGGAATCAAGATGTATTTCTATCTTTCCACCCACTGCGCCCAATTGCTCTTTTGGTGCAATTACACTAAACATAATGCTGTCAACGCCCGTAAGGTCAATATCTTGCAGCGATACATTTGAATTATTGCCCATTACAATTACCATGTCCTGGCCAGTGCCCGGCATCTTGAATTTTGTAATACCTGCGGAGCCTTTTACAGCGCCGGCGCTAAACTTCGGAGTATGTAAAATAAGCTGCTGCTGGGTGCTCAGGGCAGGCGCGCCTTTGTTGCCCCTGTCGGTATAGGCAGCGTTTATTACCACTACTCCGGGCTCTTTTGCATCTGCAGGCACTTTTGGCGTGTAGGTTCCGTTTAACGGCAGTGAGGCCGGCTTGGGTTTAGACAGGCTTAATATGTATTTTACAATTTCCTGCGCATCTGACTTTGAAAGTTGCGGGTGCGCGGCCATAGCAATATTGCCCCAAACACCACTGCCACCATTAATTATTTTTCCGGACAGTTTGCCGAGCGCCTTAGGGTCATCTTTATATTTTTGAGAGACGGACATAAAAGACGGGCCAATAATTTTCTTCTCCGGCGCATGGCACGATTTGCAGTCGTTCTGCGAAACGATGTATTTGCCAACTGAAAAACCTGAAAAAGCTTCCGCAGCCTGGTGCCCCTGCGGAGGAGGCTGTACAGTTGCAGGGTCATTAATATAGTTAATGCTTACGTTCACTTTCGATGCGCTAATTCCCTTGGCAGTTGTACCGTCTTCTTTATCGGTAACAGTAACGGCATAGCCAAATGGCTGCCCCGGTATGTAGAATGATTTGTTGCCCTTTACAATATCAATGTTAACCTGTGGCGGCTCGTTGCCCGCAACAATTTCTACAGAACTGTTTGATTGCAGCCCTTTTTCGTTCGTAACGGTTAATGCCGCTTTATAAGTGCCGGGCTGATCAAATGTTATGGACGGATTTGCTTCTGTAAATGTTTTATGAAATGTTCCGTTAGACGAAGATATTTTCCATTGGTAAGTAAGCTGGGTTTTGTCATAATCTTTGGTGCCGTCCGATGATAAATTTACCTGCAACGGAACAGAACCGGCCGTTTTATCGGCATTCATCATCAGCAATGGTTTACGCGGGCCGCCATTAAAATCAATCCTCACCAATTTTGAATCATCATTTTGCATAAACCATCCCTGCCCATATTCCAGCACGTATAAACAGCCATCCTGCCCAAACTTCATTGCCATCGGGTGGCTGAACTGTGTATGAGGCATAAAGCGCTCCATGCTTTTATACTTGCCATCTTTATCCATCGTTACAACTATTATCCAGTCGCGCATCCATTCAAATATGAACCATTTGTTATCGTAATAAGTTGGAAATACCCCTTTTGCATTTTTATAATCATCCCTGTAAAATACAGGGCCGCCCATTGCGCAGCGTCCTCCTGTGCCCAAGAGTGGAAATTCTTTTGAAACACCGTAAGGATACCATATAAACGCAGGCTGTGCGGGAGGCAATTCATTAAGGCCGGTGTTATTTGGCGACGTATTAACCGGTTTATTAGGGTCCCACAAAGGCCCGGATGTGCCTGCGGCAAAATCGAATTTGTTATACGCCCTGCCGTCCCCTACAAAATATGGCCATCCAAAAAAGCCCGGCTTTTTTGCGATATTATATTCGTCGTATGATTGCGTTCCCCGCGTAGAAGAATCTTTGCTTGCATCGGGGCCTACTTCGCCCCAATAAACATAACCGGTATGCTTATCAACAAAAATGGTGTAGGGGTTGCGTAAGCCCATCACATAAATTTCAGGCCTTGTTTTATCTGTTCCCTTGGGAAAGAGATTGCCTTCCGGAATGGTATAAGTACCATCTGGTTCAGGATGAATACGTAATATTTTGCCCCTCAAATCATTGGTGTTCGCTGCAGATTTTTGCGCATCCCACGGACTTCTCCCCGGGCGTTCATCGCTGGGGCTGTACAAGGTTGCGCGTGGGCTGGTATTGTCGCCCGTTGTCAGGTATAAGTTGCCCGCCGCATCCCAGTCTATCTTACCGCCTGTATGGCAACACTGCTCGCGTTGTGTGGCAATGTGCAATAGTATTTTCTTAGAGCTAAAGTCAAGCTTGCCGTCCTTAAATACATATCGCGTAAGTATATTTTCCGAAACATCGCCAGCGGGGGAGTAGTATAAATATATCCAGTGGTTTTTATAATAATTGGGGTCAAGGCTAAGGCCAAGCAATCCATCCTCGGCTTCTGATTTATGCCCCTGCTTGTCGGTGTATTTTGTGCTCACCAGCATAGTTGCTACAATAGTTAACTTTTTTGTAGCAGGGTCATACAATTTAATATTGCCCTTTCGCTCAATAAACAACACTTTACCGTCTTTAAATACTTCAAGAGAAAGGGGCTCGTCAAGCTTTTCAGCAAGCACCACTTTGGTAAACCGGTTCTCTTCGGTATCAATGTTATTCTGTGCCGTGGGTGTGCCACCTTTAAGCGGGTGATGATCTTTTTTGAAAGAGAATAAAACCCCTGCTGCACATATTACAAGCAGGCATTGAATAATAAATTTTGCATTGAGCAAACGTTTGTATATCATGGATCTATTGTTTTGGCGAATCTATTGCGTACTATAACGCAATAAAGATAAGGGTAAAAATTATTATTGCGTATATTTACGCAATAATTTTTATTTTCGCTCTATGAAGGCAGATATGGAACCAAAGGAGTTTATCTTACATGGCTACAAATGTTACCTGCCCCATGTATCTATTGACTGTGCCATTTTTGGATATCACGGCCAGCAATTGAAGATGCTATTGATAAGGCCGTTCTTCGTGGACGGCTGGTGTTTGCCCGGCGGATATATAACCAGAACCGAAACATTAACGGAAGCGGCGGGACGGATATTGGAGCAGCGGACGGGGTTAAAAGATCTTTTTTTGCAGCAATTTTATTCTTTTGGCGACCCTGGCCGCGCAAAGACCGCCAGCTTTGATAAAAAAAAACTTGAAGATTTTTTTGGGTTGAAGCTCAAAGAAGATAATTGGTTATTGGATCATACTATTTCGGTAGGATATTACGCCATTGTTGATTTTTCTGCTGTTTCCCCACAAAAAGACCCGTTTTATGATGACTGGCAGTGGTGCGATATAGCAAAAATACCTCAACTGCTGTTTGACCATAACGAAATGGTGAAAGCGGCTTTAAAGATGCTTCAGCTGCAAATTTATCACCAGCCCATTGGTTATAACTTACTCCCAAAGAAATTTACCTTGCCCGAGATCCAGGTGCTGTATGAAACTATTCTCGGCAAACAGCTTGACCGCAGGAACTTTCCAAAAAGATTATTATCACTTGGCATCATTAAACGCCTTGATGAGCAAAGAAGCATAGGCCCTCACCGCTCGCCTTATCTATATAAGTTCGATAAACGAAAATACGAAGATGCCCTTGAACAAGGGGTTGTGCTGGCGTTTTAGGAAAATATAAAGATTTCCTTTAGCAGGCAGAATATTCAATAAGCAATATTCAATATACAAGGGAAATGCAGGCGAATGTTTTATACGAATATTGAGCCCGCCCGAACGGTACGGGCGGGTGTTGAATATTGGGTATTGAGTATTAAATATTTTGCCTTGCCATATTCTTCTTCACACAAAAAACACCCTTTGTATTGTCCAGTATAACGCAATAAGCCCAATGAGGATGGAAAGAGGATAAACTACTTTTTTCCTATAATATTTTTTCTTTCCCAGCGGAAAAATAATTAATGCAAATACACTAAGGATAATAGTAACCTGCCCTACCTCCACACCCAGGTTAAAGGAGAGGATGGAAAGAAAAAATTTATTCCGCGGCAAGCCAATCTCATTTAGTGCGCTTGCAAAGCCCATACCATGTATCAATCCAAACATAAATACCAGCATTACCCGCCATGGTTTTAGCTCAGTCAATAATAAGTTTTCAATGGCGATGAACAGGATGGATAATGCTATAATAGGTTCTACAACTGCACTTGGGGCAACAATAATATTTTTCATGCTTAGCGCAAGCGTAATGGAGTGTGCCACGGTAAATGCCGTTGCCTGCCATAATATTACTTTTACTTTATTGCTGAGCAGGCAAAGGCCAATGACAAATAAAATATGATCGAACCCATTAGGAATAATGTGGCTGAACCCTAATTTTAAATAATACCAAAATACATTGCCGGCAGGCGCTTTTTCAAGCACATAATTGATGGTATGCGCAGACGCATGCAATGCCATAAGCAATAGCAGTATAAGCATCACAATAAATGGCCGGTTGCAGGGTTTTGTTTGCTGCATTGCTTACAATAATTAAATGTTGATATTACTACAATTTTGGCAATATGGCGGCAGTTTCGGTTTGCAGCGATTTATCTATATATGGATTTGAGATGGTTGTTTTTACTAATATAGCTTTGGCCATTGGGTTATCGCCTGCTTTGTAGTATATTAAAGCAGCACGGCTAAGCAGTACGGGGTTTTTTGAATTTGTTTTAAGCGCCACTTTTATGTAGGGTACTGCTTTAGCATATTCGCCCCTGTTGTAATACACCCATGCAACGGTTTCGTTTACATCTATGTTATCAGGGCGGCGGTTATACTCGAGCAGCGCATGTTCAAGGGCCTTATCCTTATCATTTACTTTCAGGTAGGCGTATGCAAGTTCTTTGTCGGCATAGTGGCCAATATTGGCATCTTTATTCCCTGCCTGTGCATCTTTGGTAAGCTCGGCAATTACTTCGTTGGCGAGCGCATCGGCTTTTTTTGTTTCGCCGGCCAGGCGGTACATATCAACAAGCTCTGTTTTTAAACTATTGTCTGATACCAGCGAGTCCGCTTTTTCCATGTAAGCAATCGCTTTATTATAATCATTTGCAGCCTGGGCAGTGCGGGCAAGCCCGGCAAGGGCATACGCATAATTTGGCCTGTATGCGAGAGAGGTGTTATAAAGAGTATCTGCGCTTTTAAAATCGCCAACCTTTTCATATAAACTGGCTAATTGTACCCTTGTCCATTCAGTGTGCTCATCACCCTGGCCGCCTGCTTCAACCGCCATTCTCATCGCGTTTATAGAACCTTTATAATCTCCAAAAATTTCCCTCAGGTATGATATCCTTGAGTATGATGTAAGGTCTGGCCTTATGGCAACCATCCTGTCTGCATATACCACTGCTGAATCATAATAACCCATTTCTACATTTCCATCCACCAACAACCCATATACATAAGCATTGTACGGGTTTACCTGCTGCGCCTTGTGAGCTACAGCCAGGCCATCCGCAAAATGGTGCTGCGATAAATAAATTAATGATTTAAACACTAATGCATTAAAATCAGAGGAATCAATATTTAAGACATTATTTACATACTTCATAGCTGCCATATCATAATACACATAGTTGCCAGTAACCCGTGCTTCCTGTATAAACAATGCTGCTAATCTTAAAGCAGATTTTGTATCGGTTGGGTCTTTTTTTAAAGCGGCCATCAGGTCATCGCTGCGTTTTTTAACATCCTTCCATTCCGCAGTATTGGCCAATGGCCCAACACGGTCGAGCAGGCCATATACCTTATTTTCTTTTTCCTTTTGCTGTATGTTATATTTTATGATGATGCCGCCAACGGCGATGAGGAACAAAGCGATGGAAAGTATGTAAATGTTATTCTTTTTCATGCTGCTGCATTTTAATTGGTTAAAAGGATGTTGAATATAAATACGGTTTATCCCTGTTATTGGATTTATGATAATGATCAACACCCGCCCGGTTGGGCAGGTGCTGATCATTATTTTTTTTTATTACCTAATTTTTATTGTACCACCACTTTTTTACTGTCAACCTTTACCCCATTGTTTTCTGCCACCACAGTATAAACACCTTTAGCAAAAGAAGAGATGTTTATTTGTGAATTGCCACTGGCTACTGTTCTTGATAATACCTTTCTGCCTCCTGCATCATAAATATTTATCTGCAGTTGGTTTTGGGATGTTGATATATTTATAAAGCTGGTTGCCGGGTTAGGCGTTATAGAAAGGGTGCTGGTATTGGTGAATATTACCATTCTTACAGGTGAATAAGAAAAATTTCCATCCTTGTCAACCTGTTTTATACGGTAAAAATTAGCCTGCGTAAGCGATGGGTTTGCATCAACTGAATGATAGGAATCGTTGCTTCCTTTATCCGCTGCTATCACCGTACCAACCATTGCATA
>JABDFW010000058.1:0-1184 GCA_013286305.1 Bacteroidota bacterium | reverse complement strand
TTGCGTTCCACTTCAAAATGGTCATTATTTATTTGATTGGCAACGCTCCACAAAAGGTCAACTTCCTGCCCGGCTTTGTTTGCAGTAAAAGATGTCCATGAAACAGGCAGTGTTTTCGGCGCTGAATACTGGTTTCCGGTAAAGCCTCTCCACGGCGCCTGCACATACGGGAAACATGTTTTAAAGGTTGTGTCGTTGTGCGTAACGCCCGCGTTAAAAGAAAGCACATTTACAAGATCGGGCGTTACAGGGCTGCCACTGCCGCTGTAATCATCATACCACAACCCGATAGCTGCCAGTACCACCCCTGATACAGCCTGTAATTCTATGGTTGTTACATCATCCTCCAGCCTTCTGCCGTTGGGGAAACCATCCATGTTTGGAATAAGCTGCAGGGTATCAGAACCATTAAACCTTGGGTCGGTAAGGCCAAGCACCGCGGCCTGCACTATACCCAAAGAGCTAAAATCAGCGCTGGTTCGTGACGTAGGCGGTACCGCCATATTAAGCCTTAACTGGTCGTTTAAAGTAGGAAGAAAATTATTGATAAAAGGCTTGCCGGTTGCAAGGGGGTTGCCGCCTTTGCCTGTTGCAAGCTGGTAAGGCCTCAAGTTAGGCACACCCGTATAAAATGTCGGTAACAGGTCAACGGCACGCGGGCTGGTGCTGTCCGGTAATAGTATGGTTCCAAAAACCGCATCATCAAGCGCAGTACCGCTAACAGCGGCAGAGCCTTTAAGACTCCATAGCCCCTTTTTCCCATTCCTGAAATCAAATGCGCCGAGAGATTTTGTTTGAATGCGAAGAGCGGACAGGCCTGGTACAGCACCACCAAATTGCGAGTCATCCATGTACAGGGCAAGCTCGGGGTTCTTAAAATAAGGTGCAAACTGAAGGTCACCTGAAGGTGCTGATGCGTTCCATTTATCTTTCCATCCTATTGGTATAACCACCTCATTGGTAAGGGGCATGCCTAAGCGTGAAACCTGTATCCAGTTCCCGGTCACTGAACCCGGTCCGGCTCCTGTTGTATCAAATGTACTTATTTTCCTTCTGCTGGCAGATGCATATACACCGATAACAAAATCGGGGTCTAAAATATTTACTGCCTGCGCTACGGTTTTATGATCTTTCTGCAGGGTGGATATAGGCACTTCAATTGCTATGGTATGGCAATTAAATTT
>JABDFW010000057.1 GCA_013286305.1 Bacteroidota bacterium | reverse complement strand
TTAGTGAGGCTTTTTTAGTGCCTGCGCGCAAAGGATAATATTGCATCATTAAAATTTATTGAGGATTATTTCAATTAGGTTACACAGATGTTAAAATCGAATTTTTTTGAAACAGAAAAGTTGCCCGCAGGGTCTGAAAAGAAAAAAAGTTCAATTTTTGGCACTTACGTTGACTTATTTTTTAAATTGGTTAAACATTATTTTAAAATTGTAATCAAATTATAGTCACTGGATTAAAATTTTTTATTTATGCTTAATTGTTCCAGGTACTATAGCAGGGTATATGGCTTATTAATGCTGGCAGCCATATTTTTATTGCAGGTAAGTGGCTGCAAAAAAAGTTTAAATGTTCCAAATCAAAATCCAAACCCATCCGGTAAACCAAATATTGTTTTGATACTTGCCGACGATGTGGGATACGAAATACCTCAATATACGGGCGGCCAGTCATATTCAACACCTAATATTGATCTGTTGGCAAGCAGTGGCATGCAATTTTCAGAATGCCATTCATCACCTGTTTGCTCTCCTTCAAGGTTCATGCTCCTTACGGGCAAATACAATTTTAGAAACTATACGCAATGGGGGGTTATGGACCAGTCACAAAGAACAATTGCCAATATGTTACACGATGCCGGCTATGCTACCTGCGCAGTGGGCAAGTGGCAGTTAGATGGCGGCGATGCATCCATACGTACTTTTGGCTTTGACTCATACTGTGTGTGGGACCCATTTGCAAACATAGTTCCCGGGGTTCAATATAAGGACCCTTTGTTGTATGAAAATGGCAGCAACCTTCCATTTGATGTTGTTCAAGGCAAATATGGGGAAGATATCATAGGCGATTACGCTTATAATTTTATGAAAAACAATACCAAAAAACCATTCTTTCTGTATTATGCTATGAACCTTTGCCACCAGGCATTCAGCCCAACCCCGGATGATCCTCAATTTGCCACCTGGACCAATGGGCACCCTGTTCCTTCGGATACGATGTACTTTAAATCAATGGTGCAGTATATGGACAAAAAAGTTGGGCTGCTTGTGCAGGAGGTAAGTGCTCTTGGCATTGCCGGTAATACTATTATTATTTATACAGGCGATAATGGCACCGATGAAAAAATATATTCCCTTTATAAAGACACTTTGGTAGAAGGAGGTAAATGGAGAAGTACAGAAGGCGGAACGCATGTTCCCTTAATTGTTTATTGGCCTGGTAAAGTTATGCCCGGAACCGTTAGCGATAACCTGATTGATTTTACTGATTTTATGCCAACTGTCGCCGACATTGCAGGTGTACAGGTGCCGGCCAGTTTTGGCACGATGGACGGAACAAGTTTTTACCCGGAAATTACAGGCCAACCAGGTACCCCCCGCCAATGGGTATATTGTTATTACAACCCTTTTGTAAAAAACCAGCCTTTGCCAACAAAAGAGTGGGCGCAGGATAAGAATTATAAATTGTACAGTACCGGCCCATTTTATCAATCAGGCAATTTGTATAATTATCCAAATGACCTTTCTGAAATGTATGCCTTAGACCCTAGCAGGCTTACAGACAGTATTACACAAATAAAAAATATGCTGCAGGGTGTTATAAACAAGCTTAGGTAACTGTTTTAAACAAAAGAGCTTGTGCGATTATAACTTATACTTAAATAAACCTTAGAACCCCTTAAAAAGGATCTTGAAAAAGGAATGCCTGCCTAAATTAACATATGTTTGTTCTTAGCAAGCGCCCCAGGGCTTGTAAATTTAAATTCAGGCTTTTTGTTATCCAATATCTGTTGAGCTTAACGGGCTTACCGCGTAAGTTGAACAATTTACTATGTTAAAACCATTAACGGACAAAACGTCGTTACCTATTTTTAAAAGAACCCTTCCAAAACTGGATTTGCTGCATTATTTTTTATTAATTGCCAGGTCTGTAAACAAATTTCTTTTCTGCGCCGCTCTATTCATCCTTGTTAGTACGCCATGTGTTAAGGCGCAGGATGAAATAAACTATGCGGTTTACGCAAATATTATTTACCGGTTCACTAAATATATTGATTGGCCTGATGATAGGAAATCGGGTGATTTTGTCATTGGAATAGTAGGCAATTCACCGGTTTACGATGAATTGGTATCCTTTACTGCCAACAAAACGGTTGGTAGCCAGAAAATAGTTATAAAAAAAATGTCCCTGTCAGCAAGTTCTTATGATTGCTGCATTCTTTTTTTAAGTGACGATGCCAGCAAAAACCTGAAGAAAATTGTTGCCGAAACAGAAAATACACCCACTTTAATTGTTTCAGAAGGTAAAGGGCTGGCACTTAAAGGCGCCTGCATCAACTTTATTATTGCCGATGAACACCTGAAATTAGAAATAAATAAAACCAATATTGAAAAAAGAGATTTAAATATTGCAACTGAACTGTTGAGTTTGGGTATAATAGTAAGAGAATAAAATTATAAATGAAAACTTTAAATCCAGTACCCGGAATGATAAAAATCACAATAAAACAAGCTTTTACCTTTTTTGCGTTTATTGCAATTGGGATAAGCTACGCTTATGGCCAATCCGATACTACAAAACTGGATGACCTGAGTTTGAAAGACCTGCTGAATGTAAAAATAGTTTCTGTTTCAAAAAGCGCTGAGTCTTTATTTGATGCGCCTTTATCAGCATCGGTACTTACAAAAGAAGAAATACGCAGGGCCGGGTGCACTTCTATTATGGAGGCGTTAAGGCTTGTGCCGGGAATTATTGTAAGGGAGCAAACCAATGGCAGTTATGATATTCACTTGCGGGGCATGGATAACGTTCCGCCAAATGCAGCATTCGATCTTAACGCGAATACTACCACACTGGTGATGATAGATAACCGGCCAATTTACAATTATTTGAGGGGGGGCACTTTTTGGGAAACCCTGCCGGTGGATATTAATGATGTAGAAAAAATAGAAGTGGTAAGAGGGCCGGCAGCAGCTTTGTATGGCCCCAATGCAGTGAACGGGGTAATAAATATAATAACCAGGCAAATAAAAAAGGACGGTTTATATATAGTGGCCAATAACAAGCAGGGAAGCCTTAACACATTTATAAATAATGCATCAGTGGGTTACCAGCAAAACAAATGGGGTATAATAGCCTCAGGCAATTACCAGGGCCGTAACCGTTCGCAGACTTCGTATTTTGAGTTTAACCGGAACACCTGGCTGCAGCAACCTGCCTATTTTCTTAGTTATGAGAATGATACGGCAACCAACGTAAAACAACGGTATCCCAACCCGGGCCTGGCCATGGATAAATATGCAGGCAATATTTTTCTTAATTACCATCCTTCGGAAAAGATAAAATTTGACCTTTCTGCCGGCATTCAGCATTCAGTGGTACAAAAGGTTTCCAATGAAAATGAGGTTACGCCCTTATCCACGGCTTCGTCTATTAGCAGGTATATTGATTTTCGTGCAAACATCAATGGATTGTCAGCTCAATTCTCGTACAATAATGGCACACAGGTAACGGATTATGATCCCGGAAATAAATACGACTTCACCACCTTTGATGCCAGCATAGAATATAACTTTACAAAAGGCAATTTCTCGCTAAAACCGGGGTTAGGCTACAGGCTTGCTGTTTATGATGATACTAAGTATTCGGATACATTAGACGAGACAGGTATTTTTAATACGAAAGCTAAACTCATTACCCAAACTGCTTCACTGCGCGGAGAATACAAACTGCTGAAAGATAAGCTGAGGCTGGTTGCAGCCCTTTCAGCCAATGAATTCAATTATCCTGATACAACCTATATTTCATACGAATTCGCTGCAACATATAAAATAAACAAAAAACACCTGTTAAGGGCGGTTTATTCCACGGCATCACGCTCGCCCACTATTTTTGATGACTATCTTGACCAAACGGTAACGTATTTTCAAACCGGCAACAAAACATTCTCAAAACTTGAAATTGACGGAAATCAAAACCTTAAACTGCTTACTGAGAACATGCTTGAAATTGGTTACCGTGGTATAATTAACCCCTGGTTAAATATTGATGTGGAATTATTTAATATACTTGGTAAAAATTATAATACCCTTGTGGACAGCCGCCCATACACAGAGCTTGACGGTACTGATACAGTGCACGTAACGCCGGCCATTTCAACAAACCTTCCCCTTCAATTGGTGCAGCACGGCATTACTGTTTCGTTGTCATACAGTTTAATGAAATTACAGATTAAACCGTTTATAACTGTACAGCAAACAAGGATAAAAAATTATTCGCACTTTATTAATACTCCTGATGCCCAAACCCCCGGTGCTGAACAAAATAATATTTATTCAGCAATGGGGAGCATAGCAACACTTAAAAGCACACCTGCTGTATTTGGAGGGGCATCTGTTAATTACGTATTCTCTCCAAAAATAAATGTTAACATAAACACGTATTATTATACTGAACAAACCTATTATCATTTGTCCAACATCCTGTTTAACGATGGCATAAGAGGTATTGACAACATCAATGCAAAATTAATTGTAAATGCCAATATAGAGTATGAGCCTGTAAAGGGGCTGCGTATTTTCTGCAGCGGAAAAAACATACTTAACCAAACATCAAGGGAGTTTTTTAAATCGGATGTTATACCATTTATGCTGCTTGCAGGATTTAATTTTGAATTGTAGAAAGTGTTTACAGTATTGATGCAGGATGCAAACTGTATATGTTAAGCGAAACGGGCAGCATGGCATAAGTTTTTTAATTTATTAACTATTATTAATCGATAGAAAATGAATGTTAGTATAAGAGGCAGAATTTATTTTAGCTTCTTTTTGTTGGTATTGTTATTTGTAATTAATGGTTTAATGACCATTGTTACTTTACAACAAAACCAAAAATTAGCCGATCATATCTCTAATGTAATAGCCCCTTCGGTGCAGGCACTGAATGATTTTGGGGATATGTTGGTTGAATCAAAAATGTATTCAACCAACTGGGTGTTTCTCCGTTCGGATGAGAATGATAAAAACGCATTGCTTAAACTTCATAACAAAGATTATGCTGCATTAAAGGCAAGGTTAAACACACTTTCTTTTTTATGGAAGGATAAATATCTTGCAGATAGCCTTAATAAAGTGTACAGCAGTTTTGAAAAATTACTATTAACTGAAAATGAAATAATCGGTTCATTAAAAAAGTTTGAAGATTATGATAACCCGGCAATAAAGCTGGAAGCAGAACGGGTTATTGAGGATGAGGTAATTCCGCAAACCATTACAATGATGAGTTCACTCGACCGGGCCATCAATTATTACAACAACATCAGGGTTACAGAAGGGTACATGCTGAATCAATCTTATATGAGGCTAAGAGTATTTATTGTTTTTTTGGGAATAACAATTATTTGTACAGGCCTTTTTCTTTCTTTTTATATGACAAAGATTATTATTACCCCTATCAATAAAATAAAACATATTGTAAATGATATGGGTAAAGGCATCACCAGCATAATAAATTATGATACTAAAAAAGATGAGATAGGCGAAATGGTACATTCGGTTAATAACCTGTCTCAAAAACTTCAGCGGACAGCCGCCTTTGCCCATGAAGTGGGCGCCCGCAATTTTATGATGCCCTTTGAACCGCTTAGCGATGAGGATACCCTTGGTAAGGCCCTGGTAGCCATGCGCGATGACCTGCAAACAAGTGAAAAAGAATTAATGGCAATTACTGATGACGTTATTCAGCGCAATAAAGACCTTCAGCAATTCACCTATATTGTTTCACATAACCTGCGTGCTCCTGTAGCGAACATTATGGGAATTTCTAATTTACTGAACATTACAGCCACAGATGCCTGCATAAACGGAAAGGAAAACAACGAACTTCTTAAGGGCCTTTCTGTTTCAGTAAATAAATTAGACGGTATTATTTTAGACCTGAACGATATATTGAATATAAGAAACCCCGGTTTTGAAAAAAAGGAAAAAATATTATTCTCTTCGCTGGTGGGCGATATTACATCAAGCATCAGCCATATTATACAAAAAGAGAAAGTAGTTATTAACTGCGACTTTTCTGCAGTTGAATATATATTTACTTTAAAAAGCTACATATACAGTATATTCTATAACCTTATTTTAAACAGTATAAAATACCGCCGGCCTAACCTTTCGCCTTCAATTGAAATAAAAAGCTATAAATGTAACAAAAACATTCAATTGAAATTCAGCGATAATGGCAAAGGCTTCGACCTGAAAAAAAACCGCCAGGATATATTTGGCTTATACAAGCGTTTTGATACAACCGTGGAAGGCAAAGGAATTGGCCTTTTTATGGTGAAAACACAAATAGAAACGCTTGGAGGGAGTATTACATTAGAAAGCGGCGTAAATGCAGGTACAGAATTTATAATACAATTCCCGCTTGTAGCTTAAACCAGGCTGCTAATGCTCCTGGCTCCATTTTAACCTTCTCTGCAGTATCACTTAGCAAACCGCACGTTGTGCAGGGATAAATGTATATTTTTGGCAGATAAGCCCTACGTGTCATCAAATTCCTGTCTATAGCAACTTACTTTCGTACATGTATATTCATTGCGCTAGCTATTACCCAACAATGCCTTGCACAGGTAAAACCAATATGGCATAACAGCGCTTTTAGCTTTTATGCCGATAGCATTGTACAAGGTACATTTGTGGGCAAAAGCAACATCCGCCACGGCCCCCTGTGAGGTCAATTGTCTGCCCGCCTGCAAACGGGATATAAAAGGCTTATCTAACAAAGCCCTCTTTACCTGCATTATTAATAACTCCTGCCACAATAATATTTTACCGGGTTCAAGAATATTTGCAGCCAATTGGTACCTGCGTGGTGGATATTGATAGCCTGCAGTGCCCAATTACAGATTTTAGATTTTGCGTGGGGAGCACAATATGAGATAAACAAATTCATACCTATTGCCTTGTATGAACTTGTTATTTCTCAAATCATATTTAAATCTGCAGAGTGCAATCGCCAATCTGCAATATCTTTATATCTTTCATCAAAATAAATTCAATCATAATGGCCTTAATAAAGATATCACCGGGCATATCAGGCGCGGCCTCAGGAAGCAGATATAATATTAGAGCAGTCACTAGTCATAAGTCACTAGTCAATAAGTCAATAAGGGGATATCTTGTAATTATTTAGAAGTACTCAGGAGAAACGTAAAATAATGTCAGCTATGTTGATGGAGCAAACTATGCGTTGGTTCGGGCCGGGTGACCCAGTTAGTTTACAGGATATTCGCCAGGCAGGATGTACCGGGGTGGTTACCGCACTACACCATATACCTGTTGGGGAAATTTGGACATTGGACGAAATTGACAAAAGAAAAAAACAGGTAGAAAACACCGGTATGACATGGACGGTAATTGAAAGCCTGCCTGTGCATGAAGACATAAAAAAGCAAACCGGCAATTACAAATTATACATCAAAAACTACCAGCAAAGTTTACGCAGTGTTGCCGCCTGCGGGCTAAAAGTGGTTACGTACAATTTTATGCCGATACTGGATTGGATGCGTACGGATATTGCTTACGCCATGCCGGATGGCAGCAAAGCGCTGCGTTTTGAAAAGGGAGCCTTTATAGCATTTGACCTTTTTATTTTAAAAAGGCCTGACGCGGAAAATGATTATACGCCAGGTGAAATAGATAACGCAAAGCAACGCTTTACTATAATGACTGAAGAAGAGAAAAATACGCTTTATAAAAACGCACTGTTAGGTTTGCCGGGCAGCGAAGAGCGTTTTACTGAGCAGGAGATATTAAACGCTTTAAAAACATACAGCGGCATAGATGCAAAGAAATTAAAAGAACATCTTTTTTATTTTTTGCAACAGGTAGTGCCTGTTGCTGAAGAGGCGGCAATAAAAATGGCCATACATCCCGATGACCCGCCTTATCCCATCCTCGGGTTACCAAGAATTGTAAGCACGGAACAGGATGTAGTGGCATTGCTTAACGCAGCGCCATCACCTGCAAACGGGCTTTGCTTTTGTACCGGTTCTTTTGGTGTAAGGGCAGATAACGACTTGCAGGGAATGGTGCAACGCCTGGGGGATCATATTCATTTTATTCACCTTCGCAGTACAAAGAGGGATGCAGCAGGCAATTTTTTTGAAGCAGATCATCTTAACGGTGATGTGGATATGTATGCTGTTGTAAAAGAAATTGTTTTATTGATGAGAAAAAGAGGGGTGACTATCCCCATGCGCCCCGACCACGGGCATCAAATGCTGGATGATCTTAATAAAAAAACGCACCCCGGCTACAGCGCTATAGGAAGGCTGCGCGGGCTTGCCGAATTAAGAGGATTGGAATTAGGAGTAAGTAGAAGTTTATTATAATCCACGGTTAAGAAAATAAATAGCATTTCGCATAGCTCCATCGGAGCGTCATATTAGTAGCGGAACTGATACCATTCCATTTAAGCATAGCTCCATAGGAGCGGCATGTTAGTAGAATAATGTCGGTTATTCTATGGCCTAACCGCCCAGGCTAAACCATCAGGCACTCCGCCAACGTCAAGATGGCTCACAACCTCCAGCGTCTTAAGGTCTATCACCGCTACATAGTTATCCGCAGAGCAGCCAATAAACGCACGCGAGCCATCCAGGTCCATCAGTATGCCTGCAGCGCCACGGCCGGTGCTTATCCGCTTTATTTCCCTGCGGGTTGCTGCATCGTACACAAAAAGATCACCTGTTCTCAGGCTGGTTATCAGCACGCGTTTGCCATCAGGTGTAAACTTAAGCCGGTTAGCCCCCAAAACCTTTGCGTCAATTTTGGTGATCAGTTTCATGCCGTTGGGGTCAATAATAGATATCATGCCGTCATCCGATGCAGCTGTCCATAATTCGCGGCCATCCGGCGACACATCAAACCCTTCCGAACCTTTCGATACAGGTATAACCGTTTGTATCCAATCCGCATGCGGTTTGGCGCCCGGCGGCGCAAATCCTGCCGGTTGCATCAGGCTGTCAACCAGTATGCTTACCGTTCCCGAAGCAACGTTAGTAGTGTATATCCTTTTAGCGTCATTGGTTACGTAGATCATATGTGTCCTGTCCTGCCCTGTGCCCATGCTCCAGTCAAGTTTACCTGTTATCGGGTCATAGCGGCCTATGGCCTTGGAGCCTTCTGCGGTAAACCACGCTTTACCGTCAACAAACGTAATACCGTGTGGGCCGAAAAGCGGCCTGGTATCAATATTAACCAATGGCTTTTGTGCCACAAGGTCAATCACATTAAGCTCATATAAGCTGCCGCCGCCATAGATGGTAACATAAGCCGTTTTACCGTCGGAGGAGGCGATAACTTCATGCGGATCAGAACCGACCGGCACACGCGCAATAACCTTCAGCGTAACAGGATCTACAATTGCCAGGGTATGATTGGCTTTTGAAAGCGCAAGCAGGGTAACCTTCGGCGCAGGTTGTGCAGTACAGTCTGTTTCAGTGCAAACTAACGCTGCCAACAAAAAACTTACAACAAGTAAGTTGATCAAACCAGGTTTTGCATTTGCAACAGCGCGAACGGTTGGTTGATATACGGCTTTTTTCATATCATTTATAAATTGAAGATGCAGGTGATGATTTGTTTAAGTGGCTAACTGCCGGCAACTGCCGGGGCTAATGTGGCTCCGTGATACAAAGATAGTGACAACAGGCAAAGCACAAGCAATCAACCGACGATAGCAGGGAGATCATCGACGGGAGAGTAAAGCAGCTATTTCCCCTTTTTGCCGAAGAATATCCTCCGGCAGGCTTCGCGAATAGAGGACCGTTGCCGCAGCCTGTCTGCAAAAAAAATAAATCATTGACATTCAAAAATATTAACGATGTAATTTACGAAATTGCAGCAGCGGATAATTGCACAAATTTACGCGTTTGCGGTAATGCTATAACAACATCCAACTCTATTCAACAACTGCAATAAACAATAAAATAATTAAATATGGCTTCAACAATTTTAAAAATTTTAATGACCCTGTTTGTGGTTCAGGCACTAATTAAATTTTATGTTTTCTTTTTTGTTAAGTATGAAACAAGGCGAAAACAACTTGACAGGTCTTATGGCGGTAAAACCAGTGCCACCAAAGGATTCGACAATATTATTTTGGTGGTTTTGGCTTTGTTGATCACCCTGCTTTTTCTTTCCAAAACCATGGAGTATTTAAGTTTCATAACAGGGCTTTATATCGGTGCAACACTCATTCAGGTTTATTTTCATCGTTTCTCAGACCCATTGCCGGAAGACAAAGCCCCAAAACCGCCAGTATCACCCATAAAAATGATGTCGTACGGCATACAGGCTTTTCCTAAAAAACCATGGAAAGAACTGCTGTTCCTTACGTTGATTTTTCTCTGGGGGCTTTATATGCTGCTGTCGAAAGGTTTTGGACTGTTCTGAACATTCTTGTGCCAAATTTCACGAACCGCTTAAAGCGGGTTGGCACAATGCCGGGTGAACTGCTTCGCTTGAAACTTATTGCTAAATTTGGATATTGGTGACATTCAGTTAAAACAGCTTTATGACAAGGTAAACCCCAAAAATAAAATTTAAAAAATATGAACAGAGATCACCCTGCATTTAAAAAGGAAGCAGAACCATTTTACAATATTATCATGGAAGGGCTTACAGGTGAAGTAGATGGAGAGCATTTTTGGGACGCTGTTGCCGAAGGTGCCGTTTTCGAATTTTTATATAATTTTCCGGGGTTTGCAAACAAAATAGAAGGCCGGGCAGCATATATGGATTGGTTCGGAGGTTATAGTAATATTCTTCATTCAGCAGATCATCTTAGGGTTCATAGATCAATGGAACCTGGCGTGGTGATCTTGGAATATGAAGTGCACGGTATAGCTCCTTCCTCAGGCAAACCGTACAACAATCGTTTTTGCTCAATTATTACAATTAAAGATCGAAAAATTGTGCATTGGCGCGACTATATGGATTCGCTTGCGGTAATGTTATCACTATCCTGAGACGACTTGAGCTAAATCAAATCCAGTGAACTGTTTGGATAATATAAAAGGAGCAGGGCTTACAGCGATAAAATTAAAAACTGCCAAAGGCAATCAATATATTAATAGAAATACTTGCATATTTCAAAAATGTTTACTATTTTGTTTGTCACTAACAACCTTGCCCTAAATAGATGTGAGCGAGTTGGCGGAGCGTTCTAATAACCACAAAAGCAGCGTGAATAAATCAGAATCAAAAGACGTTAACCCCGAAATCTTGCGTATTTGGAGTTGAAGGCAATGTGCAAATCTACACGTTGTACACAATTTTTCACGATGACAGACCATGGGATAGAAAATAAATTGAAGCACGTTTTAACGGAAATCTCGAAAAGCAAAGGTGGTGAAGAATCAATAATTCAAATTATTGAACACTCATCATTTGAATTTGAAAGACATTGGAATTATCAAACTTTCCCTAATGCTTTTAATCTTGAGATAACTGTACCTGCTGATCTTTTTACTAAAGATTACGCCTTAATCAGAAATTATGAGCAGATTATTAAACATCGCATTAATCAGTCATCAAAGCTTATTATTGATAAAATAAAGATACTGCCAGACTATAGAAGGTTACAAGTAATAAATTCAAAAGTGTTTTCAGTAGTGACCGAATGGGAAGAAATTAATCAACTTCAACATAAGTTGATTGAAAATCTTCAAAGAAGTGTTGAATCAATAGATATACAGAACATCGGGCTTATTTCGAGAACTTTAATGGATAAACTTGCTCGACAAGTTTTTGATTCGAACAAACATAAACCTAAAGACGCCAAAATTCAAGTCACTAACGGTAAATTTAAAAATCAGTTACATACTTTTATTGACGCAGTTCTTTCTGGTGATACTAATCGAGAATTTCGAAAATTAGCTAAATCATCAATTGATTTTGTTGAAGACTCTATAGATTTAATGAACACAACAACACATAGGCTCGACGCAGAAAGGCATTTAGCGGAAGTTTGTGTAATCAGTACAATCAGCGCAATTAGTATTATCAAGCTCATAAAGCAACTCGAATAAAATTTCTGCCAACAAGTGTATTGCCGCAAGCGGGGCAGAGAAGACGCAACATCAGCCACTGAACCGTTACTTGCATTTTTATGACAGTGCTAAAATTTTGCCTGTAAAAGAATGAATGAAGAAGAAAAAAAGATTGACAGACCATTTGACCAATTCAGAGAAATCTTTCGCACATCAAGTCAAGAGAGCAAAGAATTGCTTAAATATGTGTTCGAGAAATCCGATAATATTTCACTTTGGATAATAGGACTTTCAATTGGCGGCATATCAATTTTTGCTAACAACATTGCCGATATTCAAAAAGTTATTTCACCTGGATATCTTAAACCAATTTTATTTTTATTGACTGTTTCTGTGACTAGTGGTATTATTTATCGTGGACTGTACCTTTACTTTTTTGTAGTACTAAATAACACATTAAGAGGAATTGAAATCTCCTTCTCTAAACAGAAGACAATGGACACGGAATCAAGCCTGACAGGTAATGAGTCTTTTAAAGAGTTAATAGATAAAGTGAAGAGTGGATTTGGTGAAGATCTATCATATCTACTGCCTGCATTTGAAAATATCGACGACAATGCAAGAGTTGAAGTTTATAATAGCATCGTTTCCCATTATCTTAGATGTATTGAGTTTGCTCAAAGAGACACAGAACTTGCATTAGACTTTGTTGCAGATACTTATTCAAAGTTTTATGGGAAAAATAAACAGAAGCTGCTGAAAAAATTAAAACAGCCAAATTCTGGAGTAAACCAATATAGACTAACATTGATATTTACGACGATTTTTTACTTTATTTACATTTTGACCTTCATCGCTGCACTATTTACATTTGTTTGTGCTTCGTAATAAAAACTGTTGCAACAAAAGTATTTGCAATAGCGGGGCGGGACCGAAGAGCAATCGGCAGCAAATCTTTAATCAGTTTTAGGCAGGCCTTGACATTAATAATTGAGCGACAAAATTTATCTTCAACAACAAAGCAAAAAATCAATTTCGGTATGGGCGTAACGGGAATAAATGCCTATACATCAGCAATACTGAGCCGTTATATGTAATATAAAATTACCGATTTATGGAAACATTCTTTACAAATTCGTGGACGATAGGAATTGGAGGTGGAATAGTCAGTGGGCTAATTGTCTTTCTCGTAACAAGCAAAATATTTTCCAGGCGGGAAAATAAAGAGTATTTGCAAAAGGTACGTATTGCTAACAATGAATTACTATATGCAATAAGACCATTAGTTGTTGAACAAAAACTTCCGACACTAGAAATCATAAATTCAATTTTGGTTTCAACTGCCAAAAAGTACAATGTACAAATTGCAGATTTATATAAAAGGATTGATATTGCAGATGACCTAACAAAGGAAATAATGGATAATCCTTTTTTAAACTCAGAGAGCAAGCTTCAATATTGTAAATTGACAGAAGATATCAAGCAATTAGGTATTGAACCCGCTAAGACAGAAGAACAACCTAAAAAATTGATCTATTTAGAACGAGAGAGACTTATTTCAAAGGAATTCTTCAGTTTGACTTTAGGATTAATATCCGGTTTAACTGTCGTTATTACCGTCGTATTTGTTTCGAAAGAAGGATTGTTTTCAGAAATAAAAGCTGAAAAGTTTGACACTTTGAGAATAATCGCTTTATTAACGTCTATACCAATTATAGCTTTGGCGGCTTTAAAATCTCTTGAAATACTTAAAAACAGAGAACTTCGAAAACGCCTTCGAAGGCGAATTAACGATTTAGAAATTAAAGATGACATTACCAAAGACAATGACGAATAAACTACTCCTTTCTCCTCGGAGTTTAGCCTATGGCCTTTGTTATCCGAAGAGTTCTGAAAGGCTCTTCGGATTAATAATAAAAGCCGGAGTGTCTCTGGCATTCATAGCTTTAAGTTTAACTTATATTTTGAAGCATACGGCTTGATTACACTAAGTAAGTTCAAACAAATGAAAAAGTATCCAAAAGTAAAGGACCCTGGCCTAATTGGTGAATATCCCGGCGGTGTAAAATCAGGCGGTGGCTACGTTTGGGATGATATATTAGAGTATAGAGTTTGGTGCCATCCTCATGACGGAGCACCTGACACCGAAAATGGAGACGATTATTACTTTGTGTTTGAGACTTACGAAGAGGCTTTTGCCTATTCTCAATCAAATCGTGGTTGCGAAGAACCTCTTGCATTAGTTTTGCAAGAGGAACATATCGACGAACCAGAGCCAGGAAAATATGTGCATGTAAAAGAGCAAAGATTAACAGAATGGCCAGTGGAATTTTTAGAAAAGCCACGACGTACAGACAAAACAATTCCAGATTTTCTTTCTCCAAATGCTCCGGCTAATAGACTCGACATATTGCGAGGCTTAGCTTAGCCGGGCATTTCCCTTCCTGGCAGAGTAACCTTTTACAATCGCTTTCTCCATCCTCCTAATCCCCTCCTGAATGACACAGTTGGGCCCCGTTATGCCTAGATAACAGTATGCAAGCGCTTCAGCATTTCCAGGTTCTTCGGCAATTCGTTTTGTATTACATTCCAAACAATTCCGTAATCAATGCCAAAATATTCATGTATTAATTTGTTTCTAAACAATCTCATATTTTTCCATTCTATAAGAGGGAATTGCAATTGTAAGGGTTCAGAAACCAAAATAGAAGCTTCGCCTATAACTTCCAAATTTCTAACTACTGCAGCTTTTGTTTTGGCATCACTTAAAAACATGCTATAGTCATATCCCGCAACAAAATCATTAATTTCCTCAATAGCTTTTATCATATCATCTATGAGCAGTTTATCAGTGCGTTTAGGCATATATCAAGTCTTGTTTTACAAACTCAAAATATGCCGGTTTAATTCCATCTTTACTAACTACCTGCACTGCTATTCCCGGAAAAGCGGCTTCTAAAAGATCAATGGTCCGCAAAAACCGTTTATACGATTTATCTGCCATATCAATCATAATATCTATATCGCTTTTAGGGGTCTGTTCATTACGGGCATAGCTGCCAAATAAGGCCAATTCGGTAACATTGCATTCCTTTTGCAGCAATGGCTTTATAGCTGTTAGCTTATTCAATATCTCCGTTTTATCAGTGACCATACTAAAATTATATACAGCAAATTTACTGATTTTTTTGCCTTTCGCGTTGCTGTTGTTTTCCTTTTTCCGCATAGTTTAGCCCCGCGGGCCCTCGTGCATTGGCCTGCTAACTCTGCGGCAAGTTTAGTACAACTGCTAAATATATAAGTAAAGCTGGCTATCTTCGACAAAACAAAACATCAACTTTGGTACAAGCGTGATGAAATGCTAATATCCTGCCATCGCAAATACCGATTCGTCAACAATAATTTGGAATACCCATTGAACATGAAAGAACTTATCAACGCTATTGCTCTAAAACACCATAAGGGTGGAATTGATGTTTATGAAAATGCGACAGCATCTGACATAGTAGCTTTTGAGGTGCAAATAGGCTTTTCACTGCCTGCCGATTTTAAAGAGTTCTATTCAATATGTAATGGCTTTGGTTGCAACGAGGACATTTTTAATATTATACCTCTCTCCCAAATCACACGTTACCAACAAGACTATGGGCCTAATTGGTTTTATTTTTCCGAGTACATGATATATTCTGACATGTGGGGTGTAAGACTTACTTCGTCGGCGCAATATGAAATTTTTAATGGAAGTCATCCTGGTATTCCTATGACTTCATCAATTCGGGAGTTCCTAAGCCGATTTCTTAACGGAAATGTATTTGATGCAGGCGGACTATATGAATGGCATGATGAACTTGGAATAAAATAACTGCAGCTAACACTGGCTTTACGACAGGCAGCCTGACGTGCGAACTTCCCTTCCCGGCAGAGTGCATCACCCATTCCCGTCTCGCCTGTAGCCCCTTTCCACCAGTTTGCCTTTTTATTTCAAACCTCGCGCCCTCGCTGAATAGGTAATATTTTACAATCGCCTTCTTCATCCTCACCTTCCTCCAAATTCGTCCAAATCTCCCTCCATTTTACGGGTTTCTGCGTACAGCTTACAGCGTAACGCATACAGCTTTCTTCATCCTCACCATCCTCCCCATCCCCCCAAATCGTGGTTCAGACGAATCAAAAGTTAGTCATCGTACTAAACCTAATCCCCCAGGGGCTTATATATGGATGTTCAAGATAGGTCATCCTTCTTACAAGGTCAATGCGTAATATTTTAAAGATGTTGAAAACACCAACACTTGCTTCTATATATGGCAGCCCGTTAAGTACATAAGTGGAGGTAACGCCGCCAATGGAAGGAAACCTCAATTGCGCAGGGTTCTTTGCAGGATTGTTTTCGTCACGCACACCACCGTACAATATCTTGGCCGCAACTACTTCCCTTAACTTAAGCCACTTTAGCCATGGCACCTTATTAAAAAAGAACCCGTTAAAATAGTGGTCGAAATTAAGCCCTGCAAAATGGTCGCTCACAAACTCTTCAAAGTTCATCAGGTTATAGGAGTTGTAGAAATATAGATAGGATTCATTGGCGGGATGGATGTACAGGAGGGGGAAAGGCAGTTTGTCTGCCAGGTATCCCGCATCAAAAGTAACATCAGTAAAGCCAAAGGGGGCAAGAAAAAATCTGCGGTAAATGTTAAGGTGCAGGGCGTCATAATTATACTGGCCCCCCAACAGGCCTTTTACCCCCCTTGAATAGCTGAAGGTTATAATGGGGTAATGGGTGGCGATGTCAAAACGGCCTAATTGGTTCTGGAAGAATTGCTCATGCGGCGCCCAGCGCAGGGTTGCTGTGAAAATAGAAGTGGTTACCTGCCGCACCGTATCAAACAGTCCGGTTGGTGTTTTATACAGGTATTGCAGGCTACCCGCGGGCTCCTGCCTCCAGTACTGGTAACCCAGGTCATACGAAAAGTGGCTTAGGAACTCTTTAAGGTAATCTACGTGAAATATGTTATTGTACAGCCATTGGTTGTTTGGCCCCTGCGTGAACGAATTGAAAACGGAATTGGCCGAAGAAAAGCTGTTGATCTGCCCGGGTATCCTGGTATCCCGCTGGTATCCCGCCTGGAGATAATGCAGGGGAAAATAATTGAAGATAGAACGGTGATTGAAGGAATAAGAAAGATCAAGCCCGTATTTCCATTGATGGTCGTGCAGGCCATAAGCCACGAAAGTTTCACCGTATATGGATTTGCTTAGTTTGGGTGTGGTACGCCCCCCAAATTGAGGCCTGAACCCCTCTATGGGATTGTAAGAATAAAATGTGCCTACAGGGCCTATATTAAAAATGCCTGCCTGCTTATAACCAACTGTAAGCATAGTGCCTATATCCATAAGCCGGTGGAAAGAGCGCATGCCCCGCAGGCTGTCAATGTTCTTATAAACCCTCGCCTCTTCAGGGGTTAGGGGTATGCTGCGGGCAGTGTTCCAAAGGCTGTCTGGCGGATGAGAGGCATTTACCGCGGAATCTTCGGGAAGGCCCCTGAAAAGGGAATCGGGCACCGTGCTGTCTGTGCGGAAACCGGTATTGGATATCACCCTTTCCCCGAACATGCCAAGGTCTTTTTGAAAAACGCCAAGGTCGGCCATCATGTCCGAACCGGAAAGGTAATAGTGCCCAAGGCTGTCTTTCTTATAATCCAGGTTTATTTTAAAGCTCCGTACAAAGTTCAGGTTTATGTGCTTGCTAATGCCCAGGTCTGCCTTTGCTACGGCATAATGCCCGTCTAACGGTATAAAAAGTGTACCCCTGAAAAGCAGGTCGTCCGGGTTCCTCGGCATATATGCTACTTTTACTGTGGGTACCCCGTTTTGCACTGTGGTGTCCATGATGAAGTACATATAAAAGGTTGGGGCAGCTTCGGATATGGGGCTGAGCAATTGGGTACCAAACAGGTCAATGCTGTTATTGTACAGGTCAATCTCTCCATACATATTGCTCAGCAGGCTGCCGATGCCTTTCACATCAATAAATTCCCCGTAATCAACACTTTTCTGCCCAAGTACAATGGTTTTCTTTTTTTCTGGGTGCGCCCTGTAGTATTCCTGCGAAAGAGCCTCCGTAATATACAGGGGGATAAGGCGCTTTCCGGGTACCTTGGTTGTGTCTATATTCTCAAAAAGAAAATGGTATTTATGGATGAGGCCCGCTTCAGTGATCCAGTGCGGCAGGTTATCCATAGACAGCAGCGTTTTATCGTATTTGCGAAAAGTTGCAAAAGGGTAGGCGCTGAGGGTATTGTAAGGCCTGTGCCGGATCACTTCGCGGATAAGGTCAACCGCAGGGTTGTTCTTGTTGCGGTATTTACCCTTGCGAAATTTTACGGTAATGCCTTCCAGTGTGGTGTAGGTTTCACTCATAAGAACGATTAGGCGTGGATTCAGGGATTCACCTAAGGAAATGGATTTAGGAGCGTACCCAACAAGAGAGAATGTAACCTGCTTTGCATTTTTGTCCGCCGTAAGCCGAAAGGCGCCTGTCGAATCCGTTAATGTGCCCCGGGATGTGCCCTTTATCCTTACAGTTACATTCTGTAGGGGCGCGTGGGTAAGGGAATCCGATACCTTGCCGGTAATTGCTTTATCCTGCCCGGCGCAATTCTCACACAGGAAAATAAGAGCCAGCAAGCATCCTGCGCGGGCAATATACCGGCCACACTTGCCTATGGTATAGGTAATATAGGTTAGATGCTCTTTCCAATACAAAAAGCAAGACAGGTATAAATTATTATCGCTCAATAATTTCTTAGAATTTAAACTTGCTCAAGGTACAAAGCAGGAAGCGGTTATTTAAAATTTTCATGAGATATTAGCTACGATTTTGCATAGAGTGACATAAGAGAGCCCTGCTTTGTACTGCACTGGGTTGGCGGATACTTTGCTGACGTTGACGGAACGAGACCTTTTTACCTGATTATTTTTTTCACCTAAACCGATAATAACAAGCGGCTTGTTCCTTTACACCAAACGGCTACACTGTTCTGCAATTCATGATGTAGATAGCCCAATCAAATCAAAGTACTATTTTATTTCAAATTAAATGTCAATCCGGTAATCTTTGCCAGTTTGTTATCAAAATTGGTCTGATACTCCTTTGTGAAAAAGCTGTCAAGTTTGTTATAATTGGACACAATAAACTCTTGATATTCAACGGCTGTCGAGTCGCCTGTATTTCCATATTGGCCACTTATGCCGTCCAAAAAAATTCCTTTTTGATTTTTATCAACAATAATCCATTTATTATTATTTTTATTATCATACTCAAAAATTTCTAAGGGAGTTCTTCCCCCCTTATCGTCAACGGAATAATATTGTCTATTGACAAAGCCATAATTAGCTTTGAATTGAGTTATTAGAATGCCATCGGAAGGTATTTCATAAATCCTGCGATCTCCCTGATACTTTTTAGTTTCCCCCGCATTTTTATCAAATAGAATATTTACTTTACCCTCAAAGTTTGAGTGAATAAGATACATCTCAGGTTCTGCCTTCTGATTACATGAAATAGTCATTTGTAACAGTGTCGAGAAATAAATCAGTACTATAGTTTTCATCTTTATGGTTGTTATTGGTTTTCACTAATGTGCCGGTAAGAACTTTTCAGGGCTGACTGGCGGTAAATTGCCATTATCAAATAGCTCACTAATAATATCACGGAAATAATATATAAGACATTCTCAATTTTTTTTACTATTTCAAGATTTGGTTTAACAACTTCAAATATTGGAAGAAAGAAAACGGGGTCAGTAAAACGACCAAAAGTACCGAATGAATATTTTTTGTTAGTTACACGTTTAATATAAACATGTATTATAACTTTTATTATAAACAGACCTCCACCACCATACCCCAGTATATCTATAATTATTTCATTATTCATCTTGTATTTCCGTAATCCCCGTAGAATGTGCACGGCGCAATTACCTAATTTAAAGTCTTCCAAGATATTCATTTGTATACTCTAATGAATAAACGCTTCGGGGTTTTCCATTTTTCCCCCTTTCAGGGTAATAACGGAAATAAACCATTAAATATCCCCGCTTAAATGGAAAGCGAATTTTTTTATCATTAATCAAATAATATATATATCTCTCGTGATTATTATCTAACCTAACCTTAGGTAAATACACAAACCAGTCCGTTTCTACATGTTTTATTCCATTTTCAATAATTTCTCTTCTTGTTGATAATACAGTATCTGCAAGTGTATCCTTTCCCAGCACTATTTTTACAGTGGCTCTAAAAAAATTGACCAAAAAAAAGAATTGTATAGAGTCCCTAGCATTTGCTTTTTTCATTTTGTAGCCTTCAGAATCAGTCTGGATTTCACAAAAAGTTGAATCGTTAATTTTCCATCTCTTCACATTCTGTGAATAAGAGTAAAAAAATAAAAAAAATAAAAAAAGGACAAATATCATTTTTTTCATTATTTCTGATATTGAGGTTTTGCAACTTGTTGGTATTTCCCCAACTCGCCGTAGCATGAAGATAAAACAAAAGCTGCAGCCACTAAACCGCAGGCAATGCAGAGTGACAACAGCTTTCAATTTCACTTTGCTACAGAGGACAGAGAGATAACGGTCACTTCTTTTATTTACCATGCTACTCACAGCACAGGAAACAAGATTATATGCGGAAATTTTGGTTACGATTTGCCTTTGAAGGTCGAATATTCAATACATCGCTGTAAAGGCTAAAAAGTTCAAGTCCTATTTGATTTGACCTAAAAATCAGGCAATGCTCTTTGCCCTTATCAAAAAAGATCTTTTTTATTAAATCATACTTATAATCTCGTTTTTTTCTATAAATAATATTTGCTGGTACAAAAGAAATGTCCAAAGAATCACTTATAATTCGTCCATCGGTTAAAGAATCTTCAATTTTAAGTTTTTCCTTTTTAGATTTTTGATATAACTCACCGATATTTATCCCGCCAAATATTTCTATTCCTGTATCTATTCTTGATTCTACGAAACCTTGCACAGTAATAAAATGTGTTTCAAAAAATATTGTTTTACCATCAAAAAACATTAACATTCCTTTTTCATAAACTTTGTTTTGTTGCGAATAGCTTAGGTAGGCTAACATTAAAAATAA
>JABDFW010000056.1 GCA_013286305.1 Bacteroidota bacterium | reverse complement strand
AATAGTTATACTTCAGTAAAGTATGTTATAACGCTTGATGCAGATACACAATTGCCAAGAGATGCGGCCTGGAAATTATCGGGTATGATGGCTCACCCGCTAAACCGGCCTTTATACAGCGAAAAAAAGAAAAGAATAATAGAAGGGTTTGGTATCATTCAACCCCGTATTGCTATTAGTTTACATGGCGCTGTACGTTCTTTATATACCCGCATGCATGAAAGCGATTCAGGCATTGACCCTTACACGCGTGTTACATCTGATGTGTACCAGGATCTTTTTGGTGAAGGTTCATTTATAGGAAAAGGCATTTATGAAGTGGATACTTTTGAAAAGGTGCTGGATAACCGTTTTCCTGAAAACAGGATATTAAGCCACGACCTGCTGGAAGGAACATATACACGCTGCGCTTTTGCAAGCGATGTTCAATTATATGAGGAATACCCATCAAGTTACAGTATTGATATAGGGCGGCGGCACAGGTGGATAAGGGGCGACTGGCAAATAGGTAACTGGTTTTTGCCTTTTGTACCCGATTTCAACCGGAAATTGACTAAAAATCATATATCCGCATTATCGCGGTGGAAAATATTTGATAACCTGCGCCGAAGCCTTGTTCCCGTGGCGTTATTTATTTTATTGTTAATGGGGTGGACTGTTTTATCTTCTCCATGGTTTTGGACTTTATGCGTTGCAGGTATCATTATACTTCCTTCTTTGATCTTTTCAGCCTGGGATATTTTAAAAAAGCCTGACGATATTTTATTACACCAGCACATTGAAAATTCTATCCGTTCCACATACAGAAATGTACTGCAATCTATATTTACTATTGTATGCCTGCCTTACGAAGCATATATAAGTTTAGATGCAATATTGCGCACAGCATGGAGGCTGATAATAAGCCATAAGCATTTATTAGAGTGGAACCCGTCAGGGTTCGCTTCAAGAACTAAGCTGTATGATAATTTATTTTTCGTTTATCTTACTATGTGGTTTGCCCCTGTTATCGCCGTAGTGGTTTTAATTTTCTTAACCATTTCTTCTCCCCTTGCTTTAATTGTGGTGCTCCCGTTTCTTACATGCTGGGCTGTATCGCCCGGTATTGTATGGTTACTTAGCAGGCCGCTTTTACCGGTTAAAACAAAGCTTAAGAGCAATCAAATAGTTTTTCTGCGAAAGTTAAGCAGGAAAACATGGGGGTTCTTTGAATTTTTTGTTTGTGAAGAAGATAATTGGTTGCCACCCGATAACCACCAGGATCATCCTATTGCTGTAACGGCGCACCGTACATCCCCTACTAATATCGGGATAGCATTGCTTGCTAATCTTTCCGCTTATGATTTTGGATATATAACAACAGCGCAATTGATAGGGCGTACGGCCAATACCCTTATCACCATGAAAAAGATGGAACGTTATTGCGGCCATTTTTATAACTGGTACGATACGCTTACATTAAAAACACTGCACCCTAAATATATTTCCGCGGTTGACAGCGGCAATTTAGCAGGGCATTTACTTACATTAAAACAAGGGCTGTTTGCAGTTGCTGATGAAAAAATACTCGATAAAAAGTTGCTGGAAGGGTTGCTTGACACGATTAGGGTTGTAACAGAAAAATTTAAAGAAGATGATGGTAACGGAATGGCTGAACTGGAAAAAGATTTTGAAACAGCATTGAAATCAGAAGCCATATCATCAAAATATTTGAAAGAATGTATTGAAAAAATATCCGCACGGTTTACTGCAATCATTACTGATAATAATATTAACCCTAAAAGCGAAACGTATTGGTGGATGCAGGCATTTGACAGGCAGATCAAAAGCATGTTGAATGAAATAAATGGCATTGCGCCATGGCTATCCTGCCCGCCTGTGCCTGAAAAATTTAAAGATCTGTACGTCTTGAACTTTATTCCAACATTAAAGGAATTATCAGAAAAAAATGAAGAAATACAAAATGAAATAGCAAGTTATCATTCATTGCAAAACACTGATGAAGAAAATAAATGGCTTGATGAATTTAAAGCTGCGTACAATGAATCTGTAAAGCTGTCTGTTGAGAGAATAAAAGTGTTACATGATCTTGCGGGGCAATGTTTTGAGTTTGCTGATGAAATGCAATATGATTTTTTGTATGATAAATCGCAGCACCTTATTGCTATTGGATATAATGTGGAGGAACATCGCCGGGATGCAAGTTTTTATGACTTACTTGCGTCCGAAGCAAGGCTTTGTTCATTTGTGGCAATTGCACAAGGCAAAATTCCGCAGGAAAATTGGTTTGCACTTGGCAGAAGGCTTACCAATGCGGCGGGAATACCGGTATTGCTGTCGTGGAGCGGTTCTATGTTTGAATACCTGATGCCTAACCTCATCATGCCTTCTTACGAAAATACGCTTCTTGATCAAACCAACAGGGGCGTACTTAAAAGGCAGGTAGAATACGGAAAGCAGCATAACATTCCCTGGGGTGTTTCAGAATCCTGTTATAACATGGTTGATGCCAGCCTAAATTATCAATACCGCGCATTTGGCGTTCCTGGTTTAGGGTTTAAACGCGGTTTGGGGGAAGATCTTGTAATTGCGCCGTATGCATCTGTTCTGGCGTTAATGATTGATCCCGGGGCAGCATGTAACAATCTTGAAAAACTTAGTGAGGCAGGGTTTGAAAATAAATTCGGATTTTTTGAATCAATTGATTACACGCCTTCCCGGTTACCAAGAGGCCAGTCAAAGGTATTAATACAGTCATTTATGGCCCATCACCAGGGGATGAGCCTTCTTGCACTTGCCTATCTTCTTCTTGACCAGCCAATGCAAAAAAGATTTGAATCAGAACCCCAGTTCCAGGCAACATTATTATTGTTGCAGGAACAGATTCCTAAAGTAACAGGCTACTATTCATCTACAACCGATAGCTCAACCATTACCATTACCTCACCCATGGCCGAAATGCGTGTTATTAAAACACCTGGTACACCTTCGCCTGAAGTGCAGTTATTGTCAAACGGAAAGTATCATGTAATGGTTACTAATGCGGGAAGCGGTTACAGCCGCTGGAAAGACAATGCAGTAACACGCTGGCGTGAAGACAGCACCTGTGACAATTGGGGTAGCTTTTGTTTTATCCGTGATTTGGAAACAAATGAATTTTGGTCAAACACCTATCAGCCAACATTAAAAGAAGCAAAAAGTTATGAGGCAATATTTTCGCAGGGCCGTGCTGAATTTCGCCGCCTTGATAACGATATAGAAACACATACAGAAATAGTTATTTCTCCTGAAGACGATATCGAAATAAGGCGCCTGCAAATAACCAACCGTTCCGGAAAAAAGAAAAGGATTGAAATTACCAGCTATGCAGAAGTGGTAATTGCCCCGGCTGCAGCGGATGCTTCCCATCCGGCATTTAGTAATTTATTCGTACAAACAGAGATCATTCCCAAACAACGTGCTATTATATGTACACGCCGTAAACGTGCAAAAGATGAACAGCCACCATTTATGTTTCACCTGATGAGGGCAAATGGCGTTGAAGTAAAACAAATTTCTTATGAAACTGACAGGGAAAAATTTATTGGCAGGGGTAACACCATTGCTAATCCCACAGCAATGAACGATACTGACCCCCTCAGTGGTTCACAAGGCTCCGTTCTTGACCCTGTTGTTGCTTTAAGATATATTATTGTTCTTGATGATGAACAAACGGCAATAGTAGATATGATAACAGGAATGACAGATACCCGTGAAATTTGCCAGGCCCTCGTTGATAAATACCAGGACAGGCATTTAAGAGACCGGGTATTTGAATTGTCCTGGACACACAGCCAGGTAGTATTAAGGCAGATAAACGCGTCTGAGGCCGATGCACAGATGTATGGAAGGCTTGCAAGTTCAATTATTTATACTAACCCTGTTTTGCGTGCAAACCCTTCCATCCTTGCAAGAAACAACCGTGGCCAATCCGCTTTATGGGGTTATTCAATTTCCGGCGACCTGCCAATAGTATTATTGCAAATTTCCGATACTGAAAATATTGGGCTTGTAAAACAAATGGTACAGGCACATGCCTACTGGAATTTAAAAGGCTTAATGGTTGATCTTGTTATATGGAATGAAGACCATACAGGCTATAGGCAGGTTTTGCAGGAGCAAATACAAAGCCTGATCGTCGCCGGCTCTAATTCAACTGGTAAAGGAGGTGGCATATTTGTAAGGCCTGTTGATCAAATATCACAGGAAGACCGCATATTGCTGCAAACTGTAGCGCGCGTAATTATATCCGATAGTAAAGGCAGCCTTGTTGAGCAGGTTAACAGGCGCAGTGTTACAAAAAACAATATCCCATATTTAGAAGCATCAGCGATATACTCACCAGGTACAGATTTTGAATTTACGCATCCTGGCCTTAACTTCTTTAACGGGTTTGGAGGCTTTTCAACTGGCGGGGATGAATATATTATAGAAACAACCCAAGAAAAAATTACCCCGACGCCATGGGTAAACATTATTGCTAACCCAAATTTTGGAACAGTTATATCCGAAACCGGTTCATCCTATACATGGGCAGAAAATGCGCATGAATTCAGGCTTACACCGTGGAGCAATGACGCCGTAGGTGACAGGGGGGGAGAAGCTTTTTACATACGGGATGAAAGAAGCGGCTATTATTGGTCGCCTATGCCTTACCCAAAAAAGGGCAAAACACCTTATATAACCCGTCATGGATTTGGCTACAGCATTTTTGAGCATAGTGAAACGGGGATAATATCAGAAACTACAGTGTATTTAGATATTGAATCAAATATTAAATTCATTGTTCTAAAAATTAAAAATCGTTCAGGCAGGCCCCGTAAACTTTCTATAATGGCTTATGCTGAGTGGGTACTTGGTGATCTAAGGCCTAAATCTGTAATGCATGTTGTTACAGAAAAAGATAAAGATGCAAACACATTATTTTCAAGAAATTGCTACAATTCAGAATTTGCAAGCAGGATCGCTTTTTTAGACACTGACGAAACAAACATTTCCTTTACCACTGACCGTAATGAATTTATAGGCCGTAATGGATCATTAGAAAACCCTGATGCCTTAAAAAGGGTTAAGCTCTCTGATAAATTTGGCGCCGGGGTTGATCCCTGTACTGCCATTCATGTTATGTTTGATATTGAAGAGGATAACGAAAAAGAGATCATTTTTAAACTTGGGGCTGCAAAAGATACACTTATAGCAAGAGAGCTTGTTAATAAATACCGTGGCAGCAAAGCTGCTTTTGATGCGTTACAGCAAGTACATAAATTCTGGCAACGCACACTAACTGCAATACAAATTGAAACACCGGATAAGGCATTAAATTTTCTTGCAAATGGATGGCTTTTATACCAGGTTATTTCCTGCAGGTTATGGGGGCGAAGTGGCTTTTACCAGTCTGGTGGCGCGTTTGGCTTTAGAGACCAGTTGCAGGATGTTATGGCACTTGTGCATGCAAACCCTAACCTTACACGCAAACAAATATTACTTGCCGCATCAAGGCAGTTTAAAGAAGGTGATGTGCAGCATTGGTGGCATCCTCCGTTGGGGCGTGGAGTAAGAACGCATTGCTCTGATGATTTTTTATGGTTACCATTTGCCTTATCGCGGTACATAAAAATAACAGGCGATAAAAAAATACTGGAAGAGCAAATAACATTTCTTGAAGGGAGGCCTGTAAATGCAAATGAAGAATCTTATTATGACCTCCCCAATATTACAGAACAAAAAGCTGCCTTATACGAGCATGCCAAACGTGCTGTACAGAATGGCCTTAAGTTTGGCATACATGGCCTGCCTTTGATTGGTGCAGGCGATTGGAATGACGGTATGAATATGGTTGGTAAAGATGGTAAAGGTGAGAGCGTGTGGCTTGCATTTTTTTTGTATGATGTGCTTACAAATTTTGCAAGCGTGGCCGATATGCAGCATGATGATCTGTTTGAAGAAGAATGTAACAGGCAGGCAGGTATTTTAAGAAAAAATATAAATAAAAATGCCTGGGATGGCGATTGGTATATACGCGCCTTTTTTGATGATGGATCGCCACTTGGCTCAAACCGTAATGAGGAATGTAAAATTGATTCTATTTCACAAAGCTGGTCTGTTATTTCTGGTGCGGGGGATGTAAAACGCTCTGAGGCTGCTCTCAGCTCATTAAATAAATTCCTTGTAAAGGAGGATGCTAAGTTGATTCAATTATTAGACCCCCCATTTGATAAATCGAACCTGGAGCCGGGGTACATAAAAGGTTATTTGCCCGGTGTTCGGGAAAATGGCGGCCAATACACACATGCGGCTATTTGGGCAATCATGGCATTTGCTTATGCAGGTGAAAATGAAAAAACGTGGGAACTGCTGCAAATGATAAACCCTGTAAATCACGGAAACACAAAAGATGCAATTGCTGTGTATAAAACAGAACCGTATGTAATGGCAGGAGATGTTTATGGGGTTGCACCTCATACAGGCCGGGGAGGATGGACGTGGTACACCGGCTCTGCAGGATGGATGTATCAACTGATAACCGAGTCGTTCCTGGGGTTAAAACGCGAAGCTGATACATTACAGTTTAAACCGTGTGTTCCTAAAGAATGGCAATCATATACCATGCACTACCGTTTTAAAGATACCGTGTATCATATAACCGTACAGGTAAATGATTCATTTGGCGATATGGAGGTATTACTCGATAACGTTCAGCAGGCCGACAAATTAATTCACCTTACAGATGATAAGAATGAACATACTGTAATAATCAATATTCAACCTGAAGGAGAGCTTCAAAATACCGGTGCAGTTTCAAGAGAAATGAAATAGTTGAAATTACCAGGTATGAAAATAGCATATAAAAACACAGAAGCCCCGCTTTTTTGGCGGGGCTTCTGTATGATGTTTTAGATTTACCACAAATCAGGATGCATGCTTCAAACCATATTCCTGGTGGGCAAAACCACCAGGTTTCAGGTCGTAGGGTTTATAACCTAATTTGGCAGAAAAGAACCAGCGTTGTATTTTTTGAGTAATGTCGTTAACCCAATATTTATTTTCGCGTACAGAGTTATCATAATATTCTGCATTTGTTATTTTTACTTTCATTAATACCAGCTCATGCATTGCATTGTCTTTTACTTCAATTGAAACATGTGCCAGTTCATCAATGGCAGGATCTTTTTCATCAATAATAAACGCTTTGCCCATGATCTGTAAAAAATAGTTTTTTCCTTTTTTAAAAAAATCAAGCCTTGCAGGAAACTCTTTTTCAAAAGCATCAAGATATTGTAGTGGCCGTTTTACAAAAAACCATATTTGGCCGTCATTGTCAACACGCAAAACAGTAATTATGCTGGTTGGCATTTTAATTACATCATTATTTTGGCTAAAAAAAAGTGCGCTTCTTATATCACTTATTTTTTCCTGTAAAAATTGCATTGGTAGTGTTTCTGTATCAGTGTTCATATTATCGTGTTTAATCACTTATAATAAGTCAAAAGCAGTACCAATTTTTTTTAACTAAAAAATATGATTTTAGAAAATATTTGGGGAAATAAGGCAACACGTTTTTTAAATTTTGGTGATTTGTTTTCTAAAAATCATGCATTACATGTGGCATTATATTTTAAAGTAATTATGGTAAAGCCTGTATGGAGGAATTATTAACCTTGCCCCCGTTGTCGCATAAGGAATTACTGAAAGCAGATAAAGACCCCGAAAAGGCGGCTTTGTGCATTGATCTTATATATGTAAAAGATAATGAACCCGGTATAGCGCGCATACAAAAAGGTAAAAAAAGTATATATGTTTTTGATTCTAAGCCTTTGAAGGACAAAAAACAAATTGAGCGTATAAAAAAGCTGGTAATTCCGCCCGCATGGACCAATGTATGGATATGCCCTTTGGAAAATGGCCATATACAGGCAACCGGTTTTGATTTGCGCAACCGCAAGCAATACCGCTATCATGCATTATGGAACTTACTGAGAAATGAAACCAAATTTCACAGGATGTACGAATTTGGTAAAGTATTGCCTTTAATACGGTTAAAAATTGAAAAAGATATAGAGTGTAAAGAATTAACCCTGGATAAAGTTTTGGCCATTATGTTAAGTGTAATGGAAAGAACATATATACGTATTGGCAACAATGAATACGAAAAATTGAATGGCTCTTATGGGTTAACAACCTTAAAAGATAAACACGCGCATATTAACGGCGATAAGATCCTTTTTTCATTTAAAGGTAAAAAAGGTATTCATCATAATATAACCCTTCAAAATAAAAAGCTCGCTAAAGCAGTTAAGGAATGCAGGGATATTACCGGTAAGGAATTGTTTCAGTATTATGATGAAGAAGGAAGAAGAAAGCCTGTTGACTCGGGCATGGTAAATCATTATATTAAAGAATCCGCAGGATTTGATTTTAGCGCAAAAGATTTCAGAACATGGGCGGGTTCGCTACAGGCCTTATTGGCATTCCGCTCTGTTGGTGAGGCTTTAACGGATAACGAATGTAAAAAAAAGATAGTAACTGTTCTTGATATTGTAAGCCAAAAATTAGGAAATACAAGAACGGTTTGTAAAAAATATTATGTGCATCCCGGTTTGATAAAGTTGTATGAGGAAAAGAAACTTACTAAGTATTTAAACGAATTGGATAAATTAGAAGAACCAGGCAGCCAACCAGGATTAACCCGGGAAGAACAGGTGTTAATGAAGGTTTTGAAAGAAACCTAAATAACTAACTAAACGGGTAAATAGTATATCTAACATAAGTAAACGTACCCGGTTTTATAATTCAGAAAAAAAGCACCACCATAATTCACAGTATTATATCCCCGGTGTACGTTTATCAGTCAAATGCATTTTCATGGGTGCAGATGAAACGGGCTGTGTTATGCCCGTTGAATGATTGCCAAAAGCAGGGAGATAACAGCCAAAACAATAAGTATGTGTATCAGGCCACCAACGCTATAAACAAATACACCTAACAACCAGCCAATAATAAGTATTACTGCTATTATATACAGAATGCTTCTCATAGAAAAGAATTAAGGTTAATAAAATGAGTTACGCAATTACATATCAAAAAACCTTGCCAGAAAATTTATAGATAACCGATAAAGATTTAAAAGAAAATGCTATAAGAAGGTTATATTTTTGGGCAATAAATTCTACGATAAATTCAGCCAGTTTTTTATTTGCCAAGTTGTTGTAAGCATTTTTGCATGTCAATGCCTTTTTGTAAAACAGGAGAAAAGATGTCCCCGGTTTTTTGTAAACGTTTATGTATGTTCTTAATATCAAATTGAGATGGGTGCAACCCTTTTTTTACTTCCTTCCATTCCAAAGGCGTTGATACAGTTGCGCCGGGCTTAGGTCGCAGGCTGTATGCTGATGCAAGTGTTTGCCCTTTGCTGTTCTGTAAAAAATCAACATAAATTTTTTCTCCCCTTTTGGCAAGTGATCTTTCAAGGCTTGTTATTGCAGGAAGCTGCTCTGCCGTTAAATGGGCTATTAAATGGCCAAAGTCTCGCACCTGGTCGTAAGTATATTTTGCACCCATAGGTATATACACGTGTAAGCCCGTTGCGCCTGATGTTTTACAATAGCCTGATGCGCCTGCTTTATCCAGCACCTCTTTTACAGCTAATGCTGTTTCAATAACTTCATCAAAAGTGTTTTTCTCCGATGGGTCAATGTCAATGATCATATAGTTTGGCTTATCTAAATTTGGATAAACCGAATTCCATGGGTTCATTTCAATACACCCTAAATTTGCAACGTATATCAAGGTAGCTTTGTCGTTTACCATGATGTAGTGAACAGTCTTGCTATTCGATTCAGAAAAAACATCGGTTGTTTTTACCCAGGAGGGCGCCTGTTCCCCAGCATTTTTTTGAAAAAAAGCCGGTTCATTTATTCCATTGGGGTTTCTTTTTAATGATAGGGGCCTGTTTTTTAAATAAGGTAATATATATGGAGCGATAGTTTCATAATAATTTATCATATCGCCTTTGGTAATTTTTTCATCAGGCCAATATATTTTAGATAAGTTGCTTAATGTTATTTGATGCTTATCCACCACAACGGTTTTATTTCCTTTTATATCTTTAACATCGTTGTCATCGCCGGCCGTTGTGGCTGTACCGGCGCTCTTTACTTTTTTTAGAGGCGTTGCCTCTTCGGTTGACTTTTTCACTTCTTTAAAATTTTTGTCTGTTCGTAAGCCCAAATAAACAGGATGGCGCAGTAAGCCATCTTCTGTTACTTCAGTAAAATTAAGTTCACACACCAATTTTGGTTTTATCCAGGTTACCGGCATATTTACTTTCACCTTTTCCTTAAAAGGCGATTTGTTTGTAACCAGCGGCTGCATCTTATTCCATAATTCCTTCAAAGTTTTCCCGTCAAAGCCTGTGCCTGTATGGCCCATATATTTTAAAATATTTCCGTCAAACTCTGCTAATACCAGGGCGCCAAAATATTTTCTGCTGTTGCGGGGGCTGGTATAACCAACTATAATAGCCTCCCTGCTGTTAATGTTTTTTATTTTTAGCCATTCTTTTGTTCTTACGCCGCAGGTATATTCACTTTCGGCTTTTTTTGCAATAATACCTTCAAGATTTTTTTTAACGGCTATATTAAAAAAAGCTACCCCCTTCTCGGCAATATCATCGGAATACAGTATCGGCCCCGTTTTTATTTTTGACAACATCGTTTTCAATAACTCTTTTCTTTTTATAAGGGGCAGGTTGCGAATATCTTTCTTATCAAGAAATAAAAGATCGAATACATAATACTGTAAAGGCAGGCTGGTATTATCCTCATAACGCTGCAATTTTTGAAAACTGGGGTTCCCATTCTCATCCAGCAAAACAATTTCTCCATCTAAAACAACATCATGCTTTATTTTTTTTACTGCCTCCGCAATTACCGGGTATTTGTTTATAAACGATAAACCATTCCTGGAATATAACTTTAAGTTTTTATCTTGCCAGTCTGCAATAGCGCGGTAACCATCCCATTTTATTTCAAATACCCAATCCTTATCATTAAAGGGTTTATCGGTTAAGGTTGCCAGCATGGGTTTGTAATATTCAGTAAATTTTTTTGGTGGCGGTGGAACGGGAGCAGGCAAATGTTTATGGGTATCTGCTTTTTTGTTCTTTTTTTTTTCGCTTGCTTTTTTAGCCGCGGCCGGTGTAAAATCTTCACTATCGTACTTATCAAGTGCAAACTCATCCTTGTGTTTTATTAAAAGCCAGCTGTTATCTTTTTTGGCATCGCTTTTTAAATGGACTAAAACAAATTCACCTTTTAGTTTTTTTCCTTTCAGCGAAAATTTTATCTCACCTTTTTTAATTGCCGCAAGCGCTTCTTTTTCGGTGATCTTTTCATGTTTTGCATTAACAGGGGCAAACGTTCCTTTATCCCAAACAATTACATCACCTGCGCCATAATTTCCTTCCGAAATTTTGCCTTCAAAATCAATATAGCTTACAGGATGGTCTTCCACCATCATCGCCAGCCGTTTGTCTGTTGGGTTTAAAGACGGGCCCTTGGGTACTGCCCAGCTTTTAAGTACACCACCTAATTCAAGCCTGAAATCGTAATGAAGCCGCGAGGCATCGTGCCTTTGCACCACAAACCGAAACCCCTTTTTTGTTTCACGAGCGCCCTTTGGCTCAGAAGTGTTGGTAAAATTTCTTTTCTTATGGTATTGGGTAAGGGCCATTTTCAGGACGCTTTTTTATGATTGCTTTTTTGAAGGCTTGCTTTAAGCTGCGACATAAGGTCTTTGGCATTGGAATGCACTATTTTTAAATGTGTTACAGGTGGTTTTTTACCTTTTGCTTTCGCATTTATCAGTTTCATTAATTCATCAGCATAGGTATCCTTATATTTTGAAATATCAAACTCACCGCTTAGTTGATTTATTAATTCTAATGCCATTTTTAATTCAGCAGGTTTGCTTTCAGCTTTTGGTATGTTTAAATCGGCAGTACTTCTTATTTCCTGCTGAAACCTGATTTTGTTTACCACCAATACATCGCCGGCTGGCTTTATAACACAAAGATTTTCTTTGGTACGAAGTACAAAATTACCCAGCGCCGCTTTTTTTGTTTTAGTAAGCGCATCCCTTAACAATGCATATGCCTTAACGCCTGATTTTTCAGGTTCAAGATAATAGGGCACTTCATAATAAATGCTGTCAACATCAGCTTCATTTATAAATTCAGCTATTTCTATAATTTTGCTTTTTTCCGGGCTGGCTTTTTTAAAGTCCTCGTCTGTAAGTACAACGTATTTATCATCCATCTTGTACCCGCGAACAATATTTTCCCATGCCACTTCCTTACCCGTGTTTTCATTCACTCTTTTAAACCTGATGTTTGAATGGTCTTTTTTATCAAGCATATCAAGGTCTAATTCGCTTGCCTGCACAGCACTGTACAGTTTAACAGGAATATTTACGAGGCCAAAGCCAATGGCCCCTGTCCATATAGCTCTCATAGTTTTGCATTTAATTATTATTGTAAAAACTTATGCCAATCTGCAAAATTTAAACAAAAAATTGTTTTTATTGTTTCAAATGGCAGGAAAATTGAAGCTTTGCCTGAAAAACCATATGAAACACTGTTTAATATGTTTTATTGCAATAGTGTTAACCACTGCATATACCAAAAATACATGCCTTGCCCAAACACAAAATTCATTAGATACCAAAAGCCTCGCTGGCGAATGGAAACTGTTGCCTGTGCTTGCTTCAGACGCCGCATCGGGCAAATTGCCCGTTTTACAATTTAACGTGGAGAGCCATAAATTTTTGGGAAACACAGGCTGCAATTCCATGGAAGGAAAATTTGAGCTGAACGGCAACATACTTTCTTTTAGTGAACAGGCTATACTTACTAAAAATAACTGCCAGGGTTATAATGAAGAGGCATTTATTTCAAATCTTATAAAGGTTAATCATTATAGAATTGAAAAGGGCGTGCTTGAGTTAATGGTTGATGGTGCTGTTTTGTCTAAGTGGGTTAGGACTGAACCAACGAACGGAGTTAAACAGAGCTGATTGTTAGGTTAAAAATTGAAATAAATACTTCTAAAGGCTTGGTTTTTGTGGCTGCTCCCTGCTTTTTATTATAAACCTAAAATTTTTTTTATGAAAAGTTTAGCAGGAAAAAAAGTTGCCATTATTACTGAAAATGGTTTTGAGGAAGTTGAATTAACCAGCCCCAAAAAGGCACTTGAAGATGCTGGTGCAATAGTGCAAATTGTTTCCCCTCAGCAAAAAAAAGTAAAGGCATGGAGGGATGATCACTGGTCAATCGAGTTGCCGGTAGATGTTAATATAGCTGATGCTGATGCGGACAATTACGATGCCCTTGTTATACCCGGTGGTGTTATTAACTCAGACAAGATGAGGCTTAATAAGGACGGTGTAGATTTAGTTCAGCAATTTGTTGATGCGGGCAAACCGGTTGCAGCTATTTGCCATGGGCCGCAATTATTAATTGAAACCAGAATGTTAAAAGGTAAAAAGGTAACATCGTACCCATCCCTTAAAACTGATCTTGAAAATGCAGGGGCAACCTGGTATGACAAAGAAGTTATTGTTGATAACGGATTGATTACCAGCCGCACCCCAAAAGACCTTGAAGCGTTTAATAAAAGGATAATTGAAGAAATAAGGGAAGGCGTACATGCGCATGCTTAAGTAAAAATAATTTTTAAAAATAAAAACCACCCCGCCCTGGCGGGTGGTTTTTATTTTTGTGGCAGGCTTTTTTCTAAACATTTATTATGAAGAAGAAAGTGTTGATAATTGATGACGAACAGGATTTTGGATTATTACTTCAAAGTTTTTTTAGTAAGCAGCAATATGATGTAAAAATATCTCACACCATTGCGGATGGCATGAAAGCCCTGGAAGAAACAAAACCCGACCTGCTTTTTTTAGATAACAATTTGCCAGACGGATTAGGTTGGGGAAAAGCGGAGTATATTTTGCGCAAATATCCAAAAACCAGGTTAAACCTGGTAAGCGCATATCACGTACCTAATACTATTGCCAATAAGTTTCATATTATGGAAAAGCCCATTAGCATGGATGAGTTGAAAGAGATGTTGTAATATTCTTGTAGATTTAGGGTATAAAAATGTCGAGTTTGCCAACTTTGTACCTATAATAATTGATACAACTTAAAAACGCTATACTTTTTCAAATGAAATGGTAAAAACAGTTCCTTCACCAACACGGGATTTTACATCTATTAAGCCTTTGTGGGACTGGATTATGTTTAAGGTGGCTGCCAGGCCCAGGCCTAAACCATTTCTCTTTGATGTAAAATAAGGCTCAAACAGGCGTTGCAGGTTTTCTTCATTAATACCGCAGCCATTATCCATTATCATTACTTTATGATAAGCATTATCAGTAATAATATTTACTCTTAAATGCCCGATATCTTCAGGCATTGCTTCAATTGCGTTGATGATGATATTTAAAAAAGCGATCTTTAATTTTTCTGCATCAGCCATCACATAGCTAAGCTCTTCGGTATAATAAACACTTAAATTTATTTTTTTCAGTGTTATCCTGTCTGAAGCAATAGCAAGCGTTTCATCCAATATTGATTGTAGTGATTTTTTCTGCAATACCATTTCTGCAGGGCCCGAAGAACTCAATAATTCGCTTATAAGGCCGCCAATTCTTTTACTGTTGCGATTAACAATATCGAGAAAAAGCTTTGCATCGCCGCCATTTATTTCACCATGTAACTGTTCTACTGCAAGGTTAATATTATTCAGCGGGTTTCTTACTTCGTGGGCAAGCGTGCTAACCAGGCGCCCTGCGGCACGAAGCTTTTCGGCCTGCAGCGTTATTTTTTCCGCTTTTTTAAGATTGGTAATGTCGTGAATAATACCCTGTGTATATTTTTCGCCGGTAACATTTGTTTCAGTTGACAGAGAAAGAATACAGCTTATTTTTTCCTGTTGTTTAGTTAATAATTCTATTTCCTTATCATCTACTTCACCATTTACCATTAACTGTTTTGCAAGAACTGGCCTGTCTTCTGTATTAAACAGCAGTTCATATAAGCTAAGGTTAAGCAGTTCATCTCTTTCATACCCCAGCAGCTCGCAGGTAATATGATTAATATCCCTGAACACAAGTTCTTCATCAGCAATAAAAATAGCATCTTTTGACCTTTCAAAAATACTGCGGAATTTTCTCTCGTTAGCCTTTATCCGTTTTACCGACGTTGTTCTCTCCAGCGCATAGCGTATGCACCTTTCCAGCTTTTCCGTATTAAGTTCAGATTTAACAAGATAATCTATCGCGCCTGCCTGCATAGCTTCTACGTCAATAAGCTGGTTGCCCTTACCTGTAAGCAATATCATTGGCTCTTCGCAATTATTTTTTAAGGCTTCTTTCAGCAGGTCAAGGCCGGTTTTGGCGCCAAGACGGTAATCAATAAAATAAATATCGTATTCCCTGTCGTTAATGCTTTTAAGAGCATCCCGGTACCTGTAACACCAGTCAATAACAAATGCGCCGCCCTTAATATTTTTAATATACTCGCTGGTTAAAAAAAAATCGTCCTCATCATCATCAACGATCAAAACACGCGTAGGGGCTACTATATTCATTTTAAAAAGAAAGTTTAGTAATTATTTCCAGGCAGCCTGGCGCTCTGGCCGGCTATAATGCCGCTCACATCACCGGCATATTTCTTCAACACACTCCCGGTTACAACCGTTACATCATCCTGAAACTAATTTCGTAAAAATCAGCTTTTTTTTGCAAAAAATATGTTGATTTTTTCTGCCCTTCGATAAAAGCAGTGGCACTGGATCAGAAATTTTTTAATTCCTGGTACTGGTTCATTTTATTGTAGAGTGTTTTGCGGTCTATCTGCAAAATTTTTGCAGCCTTGCTTTTATTGTAGTTCGCTTGTTTTAAGGCGCGCATTATGGTTTCAAATTCCGCATCAATACTTGCTTCTTTTAATGAGGACCCATCTAACAAAGGCCTTGCTATTATAATATTCTTGTCCTTTTCATTGTTATTGTTTGTACTGCCTTCCGGTTGTTCAGCAAACTGCAACCTGCTAAAATTTGATATTTCAAATGGTAATACATGCGGTTCAATATAACTTGTTTCAGTTAAAAGAGTTGCTTTTTTTATAACATTTTTAAGCTCCCTAAGGTTGCCATACCAAATATAGTTTTTAAGAATAACTTCAGCTTCGGGTGTAAATCCCTTTACTTTTTTATCAAGCTCTCCATTGGTTAACTGTAAAAAGTGATTGGCAAAAAGCATAATATCTTCTTTTCTTTCACGCAATGGCGGCACTGTTATGCTAAACTCGTTAAACCTGTGATAAAGGTCTTCTCTAAACTTACCTTTCCTGGTACTTTCCCATAAAGGTTCATTACTCGCAATTATAATGCGCACATCCAGGTCAATATCTTTTACTCCGCCAACCCTTCGCATTTTTCTTTCCTGTACCACCCGCAATAGTGATATCTGTACTTCATATGACAAATTGCCAATTTCGTCCAGGAATACCGTTCCTCCGTTTGCAATTTCAAAGCTGCCTGATTTTTGATTTAGCGCCCCGGTAAATGCACCCTTTTCATGGCCAAAAAGCTCGCTTCCCGAAAGCTCTTTTGATAAGGCGCCGCAATCAATTGCCACAAATGGTTTATTGCTTCTTCTGCTGCGTTTGTGAATTTCCTGGGCTATCGCTTCCTTACCACTCCCGCTTTCGCCATAAATTATTACGCTGTAATTTGTTGGTGCTACAAGGTTTATTTGTTTAAGTATTTTTTCAAAAGCTTCAGTATCGCCAAAAATATAATCGCCGGAATATATTATCGTTCCTTTTTCGCGTGTAATGCTTTTTCCATTTTCTTCTGGCGCTCCTGTTCGGGAAACTACCTTTTGTTCAGCCTGTAGAGCATGTTGTATTGTTAACAGAATTTCATCCGGCAAAAGTGGCTTTGTAACATAATCAAAAGCACCCAGCTTTATGGCATTAACTGACGTTTTAACATCGCTGTACCCCGTCATAATAATAACAGGCATTGCGGAATGTTTTTCTTTTATTTTTTTAAGCAATTCAATTCCATCCATATCTTCCAGGCGCAGGTCACTCATTACCAGTTCCGGCTGTGCTTCTTCAAGGTATTCCAATGCTTTTTTGCCATTATACATTTCGGTTACCTCAAATCCCTTACGGGTTAAAAAACGGTTTAGCAGCAAGCACATGTCCCGGTCATCATCTATAACTAATATTTTTTGCATATTTGGTATTTAAAAAACTAAAACTATCTGTAATTATAAAACTTAGATATCGAGCTGACTTTTTTTAATTTAATAGGTTTAAAGAAGAAATATTTTTTTATTAATCTCAATTAATACGCAAATAAGACACCAAATATTTAATAACTGTAGAAAATACACATCACCCAATAAAATTACTATATGTAGAAGAATAATCTCAAAAAAGTGTAGATTTTTTTCAACAATGGATGTCTAATTTAAGATCAGTTAAATTAAACAGGAAAAATTTGATTTACTTATGCCTTATTTTTTTTATTTATTTAAATTGAAAATCAGTATATATTTTTATTATTTTATATATTTAAAAGCAATAGATGATAATTAGCTGCGATTTTTGCTGTAAGTATCGTTGAACAACAGTATTTTTTTTAGAAATGGGGCAAGGTTAATTGTGCCCGGATTGCAATGGGCGCCGGGGTAAGGTTTGCTTTGTTTTTTTGTATATAACGCAGAGGTTTTAGCTGAGTGTTACTGAGGGCCAAACCTTATTTTAGTACAATTGTTACGGTATTATGATTGCGCCATAGTTCTGGCCTATTAATTTAATAAAACAGGCAGATTAAATATTATTGTACTGCTTAATTTGTTGTTTGCTGCTTAAAGGTTTACATTTTGTTGAAAAAAAACTGCTGAAAATATATACATATAACAGCCGGCATTCTTTAAAAAAAAGCAATAAAAACCGGGATAAGCACAAAAAGCCTGACTTGGGGCCAATTTTCTGGTAAGATTTTTTCTTAATAAGTAATTATGGATAAGAAGAAAGTATTGATTATTGATGATGAACAGGATTTTGGAATACTGCTTAAAGGTTTTTTTGTAAGAAAAAACTATGATGTTTATCTTTCTTACACCCTAAGCGATGGAATGCAGATGCTTGAGAGTGTTGAACCCGATTTTATATTTTTAGATAATAACCTTCCGGATGGCCTGGGATGGAGTAAAACCGAATATATCCTCGAAAAACACCCCAATGCCCAGTTAAATTTGATAAGCGCTTATTATGTACCCAAAACCACAGCTTCTATTTTCCGCATTTTGGAGAAACCCATCAGTATATCTGAATTAGATAAACTATTTGCTTAGGTGGGGTAATAAGAAACGGGCATATCATCTCAGAAAAAAACTTTTCCGGCTTCAATGTATTGCTTAAAGTTTTCAACATCCTCTTTAATTATATTTTCAAACGGAGTTTTTAACAGTGTGGCTACAGCGGTGCCAATATAGCCTGCCGGCGGCCTGTACGAAATAAGTATATCTATCTGTGTTTTGTCACCCGGCCATCCTTCAAATTTTAGTTTACCGGCTGTTTCAATCATAGAGCCCGGCAACGATCTCCAGCTTAATTCGCTCCCATTGTCTTCTAATATCTCTGCATCCCACTCTACCGAAGGCATATTTCCCGGTGTTTTAATAACCCAGTGGGATTGCTTATCATTCAATATTGTTACCCGTTGCAGGTGCCTCATAAAAATGGGAAGATTTTCAAAATCCTTCCAAAAATCATATACAACCTCTTTAGATTGGTTTACCAGGCAAGATGATTTTATGTTAATCGCTGGCGCATGCATTTCGGGTTCTACTTTTTTGCCTAATGTGGATGTTATGGGGCAATTGCCTGAAACGCCGCGGTATAAAAGATAAAGCCCCGCAGCCTTCAGCATTCTTTTTATAAAAGGCTGCTTAATATATCCCGAGCCTGAAAGGATAGCCATGCCGGTAGCTGCTGAAACAATACGTCCCTGCCTGCTTACATTTATTACATTTGTTTTTTCGTAGAATAGACCGGCTCGTGGCTGTAAATTTTTAGCGTGCGTGTATGTGCTCATAACTGGATTATTTTTAGGTAACACTGCAAACGGTGTTCCATCCCGGTTCTTTTACTCACAAATGATTTTAACAGTATTGATGGCTATTTAATTTGAAGCTACCATAAAATCCCTCTATATTTAACATGCGATTGCGTTGGCCTTCTTCATAGCGATTGCCCAAAAACTAATTGCCTTTAAAATATGAAATCAATTAAATTCCCCTGCCTTATTATGGCAGTAGTTCTGCATTTTAGCCTGTCAGCACAAACTTCCATCACAGGTATCAACGAACTCGCCGGGCATTTTGTTAAAAACATACAGGATGACAATAAGGAAAAGATCATTTTTCAAACAGACCGTAAAGTGTATGCAACCGGTGAAAAGGTATGGTTTAAGGCATTCCTTGTTAAAGCGCTGAACGACAAACTTGATACTGCCAGCAAAAATTTATATGTGGACCTTGTAAATGACGAAGATCGGGTAATGACCAAACTGGTATTAAATGCGCTTGATTTACGCACGGGTGGCGCAATTAGCTTAAGCGATTCGCTTGCGGGCGGTTATTACTGGATTAGGTGCTATACAAAGAAGATGTTGATGGAAGATACAGGCAGTGTTTATATACAACCTATATACCTAATCAATCCTAAAACTCCGGATGTGGCAGAAAATAGCCACAGGGCCAGGGTGTCAAACGCGCTTGCCATCGATTTTTACCCGGAAGGGGGTAACCTTATTACAGGGCTTAATTCTGCTGCTGCAGTAAAAATTACCGATGCCAATGACAACCCTGTTATTGCAACGGGGACCATTGTTAATAACCACGATTCTGTTGTTGCCAGTTTTACTACAAATAAATTTGGCCTGGCACGCGTTACATTTTACCCGCTATGGTTTCAAAAATATGTGATGGTTGTTCATGCAAACGGCCAGGATATTAAATACCCTTTGCCGCCTTTTAATCGTTTTGCTGCACAATTGTCCGTAGTAAACCAAAGCGCTGATGCCATAACAGCCCATGTGGCGCTGGAAGACTCCATTTATTCAAAATCATACACCACTTATATACTTGGTATCAGCAGGGACAGCGTTTGTTTTGCAAGTGTGGGCAGGGGAATGTACCAGGTAAATATACCTGCGCAAAATTTTCCCGGTGGTATTGCCAGCCTTCTTTTATTTGATGAGCAACAACACTTATTAAGTGAGAGAGAAGTTTTTATTAACAGGGATAACTACAGCATTAAAATAAACCCCGATAAACCAAATTACGGCCCTCGTGAAAATGCCCGTTTAAATTTTGAAGTAACAGATGCAAACGGCCGGCCTGAAGTAGCAGCCCTTAATATTGCAGTGCAGGACGCACAGATAGCCAAAATGTCTGATGCAATAGAAACAGACACCCTGGTACCTGTTACGCTTTCATTTGAAGATTGGTTAAAACGGGATGCAAATAAAATGTCGCCTGCCGATATTGACCTGCTGATGCTTGGGCACAACCCCCAATATAAAAATTGGCTGGAGGCAAAAACGAAGATAAAAAGCAACGACAATAGTGATGTAACCGCTTTGCTTTATTTACATGGCCAAATATTAAATAAAAAGAGTGAGCCACAGCCAAACCAAATTGTAACCGTTTTATCTGAGAACAAAAGCGTTACCTTTTTTGATGTTGATACCACTAAAGCTGATGGCCGTTTTGAGCTTAATATGCCTTTGAATAAAGACAGCCTGCTGTTAAAGATACAGGTAACCGACATGGCAAGAAATCCGCAGCTTCAGAATAAAATTGTCATGGATACGTTCAGTTATCCGCATTTTACCACACCGGCAGTGCTTAAAAATAAATTTAGTGCATCAAATGTCAGGACTTATCAAAAACTAAAAAAATTTTATACCGATTCATCCTTTGCAGAAATGACGAGGAGTGGCCTTGCGCCGGTGTTTGTGTCAACATTAATTGGCAAGCCACTTGATTACGATTCTAGTAAAAGGGTAAGTAAGTTTACCCGCATTTATACATCGGCAGACCTTGCGAATTATGGGTCTAATTTGTCTAACATGGTTTACAGCATTCCTGGTATGGTTATCAAGAATGGCTTTGTTACGTTTCTAAGTCAAACATCCATTAGCACTGTTAGCGCAAACGATGAACCGATCATAGTGATGGATGGGGTTCAAACACAAATTGGTGGCGGGGATAACCTTTCAATGGCAAGCCCGGTAATGCAATATTTAAGCACACTTAATGCTAAAGACATAGATTTTATTGAAATA
>JABDFW010000055.1 GCA_013286305.1 Bacteroidota bacterium | reverse complement strand
CGTATAATACAATATTTTAAATCGAACCCCAAAGCCGGCCCCATACAATTTATCTTAATAACACTGTATGGCTATTTCAGTAAAATTTATTCCATTTTTGGGATGGAAAGCAAAGGGGAAAGCACTTTTCTCAGTGTGTTCCGCAACCCATTTGCAGCAAAGGCAGCAATGCAGGCAATGAATACTTACGGTTATGCCGGTGTTGAAAAAATTATTTTATTACTGCACCATTACAATTTAAGAAGCGTTGGTATAGAAGACAACGGAACTGAAGATGCCGATTTAATGAAAGAGTTGGTAGTAAAGATAATGGAGCCAATTTAAACCCTGCTAAGCCCCCTCTGCCCATTTGTCTAAATTTATTTTAGCAAACCTGTAACCTTTTGTACATAAAGTAAGTAGAGTATAAGGATGGCCTGAACTCATAAACTGAACTTATGTTACAAAACTTTTTCAAATCAACGTTCCGCAATCTGTGGAAAAACAAAACATACAGCTTCCTTAATATTTTCGGGCTGGCTGTAGGTATTGCCTGTGCCGCACTTATTTTTTTGTGGGTGGAAGATGAAATGAGTTACGACAGCGCGAACGTAAAAAAAGACAGGCTGTATGCGTTGCTTACCAATGAAAGTTACGGTGGGCGCATATTTACCAACTGGTCATCGCTTCGCATTATGGGGGCGTCCATTCAAAAAGAAATACCGGGTGTGGTTAATACCTGTCGCATTTCTGATGAATCTAAAAATGCGCTTTTTAATATAGACGGTAAGGCCTTATACGCCCAGGGCAAATATACAGACCCGTCGCTGTTCAGCATGTTTACGCTGCCCTTTATGCAGGGCAACGCAAAGGAGGTTTTTAGCCAGTTGTATTCAATAGTTGTTACTGAAAAGGCAGCAAAGAAATTTTTTGGCAGTGATAAAAACATCATTGGCAAAACAATACGGATGGATAACACCCGCGACTATGTAGTTACAGGTGTTTTGCAAGATCTTCCCGAAAACTCCAGCCTTCAATTTGAGTGGCTGGCACCTTACGGGGTAACCATTGCTGAAGAAAGGGCCACAGGCAACGTTGACGATGTGGTTAAATGGCAGGGTTATGGCCCTTTTACTTATGTTGAACTGAGTTCACCCGCAAAACTGTTATCTGTTAACCGGCAATTATATAATTATATCCACCATAAAAACGCAGGCGAGTTAGTTCATTCATTCTTATTTCCTATGAGCAATTGGCGCCTGTACAACGAATTTGCCAATGGCAAACAAACAGGAGGCGGCGGTATTGAACAGGTTCGTATGCTTTCCGTTATCGCATGGATCATCCTGTTTATCGCATGTATTAATTTTATGAACCTTTCTACTGCGCGCAGCGAAAAACGTGCAAGAGAGGTAGGCGTTAGAAAAGTATTGGGCTCAGGCAAAAAAAGGTTAATAGCACAGTTTATTGGCGAGGCCTTGTTTATGGCCACACTTGCAACTATCGTAGCGCTGCTCATCATTGTTCTCTCTTTGCCTGCATTTAACCAGCTTATGCAAAAACAACTTTCGCTGGGTTTAAGCAACCCGGTGCACATTATTGCACTGTGCGTACTTACAGTTATCTGCGGCCTGGTGGCAGGCAGTTATCCATCGCTGTATCTATCATCATTTAATCCCATTATTGTTTTAAAAGGATTAAAAATAAAAACCGGCAGCGCTGTTTTTATAAGAAAGGGGCTGGTTGTGCTTCAGTTTGCTGTATCTGTTATATTTATTATCAGCACCGTTATTGTTTATATGCAAATTCAGCATACAAAAAGCAGGAAGCTTGGATTTGATAAAGACAATTTGATTGAAATAGACATGCAGCATAATGTTGCTACCAGTTTTCCGGCTATTAAGCAGGATCTTTTGCGTACGGGGTTTGTAGAAAATGCCGCGTTGGCAAACCATGTGATGATAAGTGGTGGCGATACCGATGACAGGTTCACCTGGCAGGGAAAGCCGAATAACAGCGATATTAATATTTCGTTCAGAAAAGTAAGCCCGGAATTTATACGCACCTATGGCATGCACATTATACAAGGGCGGGACTTCAGCGAAAATGCCCCGGCAGAAAATACAAATGTTATCATTAACAAATCCATGGAAACATTAATGGGCAAGGAAAGCGCTGTTGGCAAAATAATCCGCTCACCGCGGGATGAAAAAGATGGGGTAACTGACAACCTAACAGTTATAGGCGTTGTTGATGATTATATATTCGGCAATATGTATGAAAACCCCGGCCCGGTAATGTTTTTTTGCAGGCCGCCGGATTATACTAACCTGGTTTATCTGCGGTTAAAACGGCAGGTTAATGCTGGCGATGCCGTTACGAAAATTGAAGCTGTGCTGAAAAAAGACAACCCCGCCTACCCAATGGAATACAAGTTTGTAGATGACCAGTTTAATGAAATGTTTTTTAACGAAGTACTAACCAGCATGATTGCAGGTATATTTGCGGTATTGGCCATCGTTATTTCGTGCCTCGGTTTGTTTGGCCTCTCTGCATATACTGCCGAGCGCAGGATAAAGGAAATTGGCATACGCAAAGTGCTTGGCGCAAGCGTTACAGGCCTCGCTGCCTTATTATCAAAAGACTTTTTGCAGTTGGTGGGTATTTCATGTATCATATCTTTTCCGGTTGCCGGCTGGATGATGCATAACTGGCTGCAGAATTATGAATATAGAATTGCCCTAAGCTGGTGGATATTTCTAATTGCAGGCGTCACCGCTGTTGTAATTGCATTAATAACAATAAGCTTTCAAACAATTAAGGCTGCATTGTCTAATCCTGTTAATAGTTTGAGAAGTGAGTGAGGGCGTGAAACGTCAAAAGTGAAAACGTGAAAATGACGAATAGCGATAACGTTTATTACAGGGAGATTGAAAAGGAGTGTCATATTTTTTTACCCTGACAGCCTGTAAAAATAATTGGTGATTTCCGTGGTAATTTAAAGTTCCAGCACCTTCATCGTATCTTCTTTGTCTTTGGCAAGGGCCTCTTTTAATTCCTCCAGGCTGTTAAACTTCAGTTCGGGCCGCAGGTATTTTTTAAGATATACCCTCAATGTTTCACCATATATATCTTCAGAAAAATCAAAAATATTTACCTCTATCGTCCTAACCCGTTCAATACCTTCAATGGTTGGGCGTATGCCAATGCTCATCATGCCAAACCGCCGTCCCCCGTCCGTACCGGCACGGGTGGGCCTAAAGGGGGGCCAGAAATGAGAGGATGCATCATTCTCATCGCCAACTGGAAACTGGAAACTGGAAACTGGAAACTCCACCTCCACCGCGTATATCCCGTTCCCCGGCACCAGTTTATCGGCATCTTCTATCATGATATTTGCTGTAGGATAGCCCAGCGTTCTGCCGAGTTTATTTCCCTCTACTACAGTCCCTTCAAAAAAATAATCGTATCCCAGGTTATTATTGGCGGTTGTTACATCGCCGGCAAGTAATGCCTCGCGGATGCGGGTTGAGCTTACAGTAACATCATTCAGCACCTGTGCCGGAATTTCTTTTACTATAAAACTAAGTTCTTGCCCATAATCTTCCATTAAATGATAATCGCCCTTTCTTTCTTTGCCAAAGCGGTGGTCATAACCAATAATAACAGTGTGAGGATTAAATTTTCCTACCAAAAAATCTCTGATATAGCCTTCGGCAGATTGTTCGGCAAATACCTCATTGAACGGAACTACCACCAGGTGGTCTATGCCTCTTGCTTCAAGCAAGGCTATCTTTTCGTTTAATGTGGTAAGTATGGCAACCGGTGATTGCCCCTCCCTCACTACTTTGCGGGGATGGGGATGAAAGGTGATAATAACGGTTTCGCCGTTTATCAACGCCGCTTCTTTTTTTAGCTGCGCAATTATCTTTTGATGGCCGGTATGCACGCCATCAAATGTACCAATTGTAATAACTGCATTTTTAAACGGGGGTAATTGCTCAATATCTCGGTGAACCTGCATAAAGTGCGCAAATATACACAAACCCCCAGCCCCTAAAGGCGGGAAAAGAAATTAGATAATCCCCCATCCCCTAAAGGGGGGCAATATTTTTTGCTTCTCATAACGCCCCATCCTTTAAAGGAATTACTTTTGCGGCAATCTTACTTTTTTAAAAACTCCCCTTTAGGGGTTGGGGCCTATGAGTTTATATTCACAACGCGGGGTTTCGGCACAGAAAGAAGAGGTGCATGCAGCGATACAAAAGCTTGACCAAGGCTTATATGAACATGCTTTTTGCAAAATGTATCCCGATTCTATAAGCGGCGATGCCGATTTTGTAAACATTATGCATGCAGACGGCGCCGGTACCAAAAGCATTTTGGCCTACCTCTACTGGAAAGAAACAGGGGATATTTCTGTATGGAAAGGCATTGCCCAGGATGCCATTGCAATGAACCTTGACGACCTTTTATGCGTGGGGGTATATGATAACCTGCTTTTTTCCTCAACGATTGACCGCAACAAGAGCGTTATTACAGGCGAAGTGCTGGAGCAGGTTATTAATGGTACACAGGAATTTTTTGATGAATTAAAGAAATTCGGCATAAATATTCATTTCCTGGGCGGCGAAACAGCCGATGTGGGCGATGTGGTACGCACCATTGCAGTGAATGGCACCATGATGGCAAGATGGCCCAAAAGCAGGATAATAACCAATGAAAAAATAAAGCCGGGCAATGTAATAGTAGGATTTGCAAGTTATGGCCGGGCTGTTTACGAGAAATCATATAACAGTGGCATAGGTAGCAACGGCCTAACGAGTGCCCGGCATGATATTTTGGACAAGCATTATGCCAAAAATTATCCCGAAACCTTTGAGCCAACTTTAAAGGGTGAAGTGGTATATATTGGCAAACAAAGAATTACGGATGAGTTTACTGTAGCAAACGGCCATGAACCAACAACTATAGGTAAGCTTCTCCTCAGCCCTACCCGTACGTATGCCCCGCTGGTAAAAATTTTACTGGAGAATTATTTTGATAAGATAGACGGAATGATACATTGCAGCGGCGGGGGCCAAACCAAATGCATGAAGTACCTGCCCCAGCCTTTGAAAATAATAAAGGATAACCTGTTTGAAGCCCCGGAAATATTTAAGCTGATACAGCAAAACTCAGGCGCTGATAACAGGGAAATGTACCAGGTTTTTAATATGGGCCACCGCCTGGAGATATTCACCGATGAAGCAACTGCTTTTGCTATGATAAATGACGCAAACCTGTTACAGATAGAAGCCCAAATTATAGGAAGGGCGGATGCAAGCGATAAAAAAGAACTGTGCCTTAAGGTAAAAGGGGAATGGATTAAATACTGATTTCATGCAAAAAGGCGCAAAGTATTTAAATAGGTAACCTTGTTATATCAATGGTAAAGATTGTTCCAAGCGTTTTTTCTTTGCGGCTTTGCGTGAGATATTCTCTTCAAAAAATCAACAGTCATAAACCAGTTAAATAGCTAACCAGGGCAGGTATTTTCCATTTGGACAAGCCGGGAAATACCAAATTGGGTTGTTTTTATTTTTTGTTATTTACTTTAAAGCCGTTACCTTTGCCGTCCTTAATTTTTAAGTCATGAACGCAGCAGTTACATTTGTTCACGAGCAGCTTACAGCTAAAAAGCAGCACCCAAAGTTTAAAGCCGGTGATAACATCACTGTTAACTATAAAATTATTGAAGGCGGCAAAGAGCGTATTCAGGGTTTTCGCGGTGATGTGGTAAAGATACAGGGCGATGGCTCTACAGCTACCTTTACTGTGCGCAAAATTTCTGACGGCGTTGGTGTTGAAAGGGCATTTCCTTTTTTATCTCCCAATGTTGATTCAATTATTTTAAATAAAGTAGGTAAAGTACGCCGTGCAAGGCTTTTTTACTTACGCGGCAGAAGCGGCAAAAGCGCAAGGATCAAAGAAAAACGCATGTAACCTTTTGTTTTACAATATTATTAGCGGAAAGCCTTACCGGGATTTCCGCTTTTTTATTTACTATTAACGTTAATCTTTTATTTTGTACATGATTTTATATTTATCTTTGACGCTCACATTTCAAAAATTATTTTTATGGGTAATTTAGGTTTCCAGGAAATATTGCTTATTGCAGTTGTTGTACTGGTTTTATTTGGCGGGCGTAAGATCCCTGAATTTATGAGGGGCCTGGGCCGTGGTGTTCGCGAATTTAATGATGCCAAGGACAATGTTAAAAAAGAACTTGAAGAAGGCATCAAACAAAACGACCAACCATCAACAACTACAACTTCTGCAACTTCTACAACTCCCCCGGCTGTTGCTTCCAGCGATTACAACGAGTATTTAGAGTGGAAGAAACAACAGGAATTGTCAGCCACAACCAAATCAAATAGTTAATTCGCTAAATAGAACAGCTTTTGTTTGGTTTTAATTCTATTAAAGACTACCAAAAAAATTTGTTAAACGGCCAAACAACTTGTGTTGAGGCCGTTTCTTTTTATTTAGCCTCTATTAGGGAAAATGCCCACCTGAACGCCTTTTTAGAAACTTACGCTGATGAAGCCCTGCAGCGCGCAGCAGCCCTTGATGAACTGCAAAAAAGCGGGCAACCCACCGGCAAGCTTCACGGCGTAGTAGTTGGGTTAAAAGATATTATTTGCTACAAAGGGCATGAATTATCCGCATCTTCAAAAATTTTACAGGGTTTTATTTCAATTTACAACGCTACCGTCACTGAAAGGCTTTTGCAGGAAGGCGCCATTATTATTGGCAGGCAAAACTGTGACGAGTTTGCCATGGGCAGCAGTAACGAAAATTCAGCATTTGGCAATGTATTGAATGCGAAAGATAATAGCCGCGTACCCGGCGGCTCTTCAGGTGGCTCTGCAGTTTCTGTACAGGCTGGCCTGTGTATGATAAGCCTGGGCAGCGATACAGGAGGCTCCGTTCGCCAGCCTGCTGATTTTTGCGGCATTGTTGGCTTAAAACCAACCTACGGCAGAATTTCCCGTTACGGGCTAATTGCTTATGCTTCCTCATTTGACCAAATTGGCATTTTTGGAAAAACCATTGATGACGTTGCGCTTATACTGGAGGTAATTGCAGGCGCGGATGACTTTGACAGCACTGCCCTAACCTCAAAAGTGCCTGAATATTCACTTAACCTGGATGATAGTGGCCGCAAATACAAAATAGCTTATTTTAAAGAAGCACTTGAACATCCGGGCCTTGATAAAGAGATAGCGAAAAGTTTAAGAGAATTTATACGTAAACTTACAGATGACGGACATACCGTTGAACCAGTTGATTTTGAACTACTTGAATATGTAGTTCCCGCATATTATGTACTTACCACGGCAGAGGCATCAAGCAACCTTTCCCGTTTTGATGGTATTAAATACGGGTATGCCACTAAAAAACCCGTTACCAGCCTTACAGATTTTTATAAACAAACCCGGAGTGAAGGTTTTGGCAAAGAAGTTAAAAGGCGCATTATGCTGGGCACTTTTGTATTAAGTGCTGGATATTATGATGCCTATTTTACTAAGGCACAACAAGTTAGAACCATTCTTGTTGAGCGCACAAATATCATTTTCCGGCAATACGATGCTATTATTTCTCCTACCGTACCTGCCCCTGCCTTTAAATTTGGAGAAAAAAGTAATGACCCTATAGAAATGTTTCTCGCTGATATTTATACCGTTTTTGCCAACCTTACGGGCATACCTGCCATATCTATCCCCTTATTCACCCATCAATCTGGCATGAATTTTGGTATTCAGGTGATGGTTTCAAGGGAAGATGAGAAAACCTTGCTACAGTTATCAAAAAGATTTGTTAAGGGTTCTTAAAAAAAGGGTAAAAAGCTATACAAACGGTAAAAATCGCAACCTTTTTAAAAAGCAGTTGTTAGAAGTTGTTAGATTTTACACGATACTTTAACAGCGAGAGTAATGCAGAAAAAACAATCTATTTTAAGAGGTTTAATATCAGCAAACTTCTTCAGACACTCGGCAGGGATGGCCGTTTTTATGCTTTTTACGCTATCACTCATGTCGTTTAAACATGATAGTAAGGTTACAACAAAGCAAAATACTTCAACAAAAGACTCTACAGGCAAAAACCTGGAAGGAGTAATAAATTTATTATCAGATGTTTCTGCTTTACCTGGTGAAACTATTCCAGGTAAGGATATTTTTGCTTTAAACCCCAATGCCGTCTCATTCGTACAGGATTTTACCAAAAGAGAGGGTAAAGAATATAATGATATGAAGAGTTGGGCTAAGCCTTACTTTGACTTGTACGATAAAATTCTTTCAGAAAACGGCCTCCCTGTTGAGTTAAAATATCTTTCTGTGATTGAAAGCAACCTGCAGAGCAACAATGTAACCGGTGGAGCTGCTGTTGGCCCCTGGCAGTTAATGCCTTATGAGGGCAAGAGGTTTGGGCTTAAAATGAGAAGCAGTTATGATGAAAGAACAAGTTATACCAAAAGCACCGAGGTTGCAGCCAAGCTGTTAAAAGAGCTATACGCCCAGTTTGGCGATTGGCTGTTGGTTGTGGGCGCTTATAATTGCGGTATTGGAGGGATGAAAAGGGCGATTGCAAAAGCAGGAACCAGTGACTTTTGGAAACTTCAATACTACCTGCCCGAGCAAACCCGCAATCATGTTAAAAAATTTATTGCCGCCCATTATATTTTTGAAGGCTGCGGCGGATGGACGACGGTAACTGCCGCGGAAGCAATCGCGTGCAGGGCTAAACTTGCCGCGTATAATGCCGCAAAAGATTCATTTATCGCAAATAATACAGGAACAACCGAAATAAGCGGCAAGTATAATTCTTCCATTATTATGTCATCTGTGGCGATAGGTGCAGACTTATTTAACCTATTAAACCCGGCTATGGACAAAAGCCTTATGGACGGTAAATCGTACACCCTGCGCCTGCCTTTGAATAAAATGCCGTTATTTATTTCAAACAGGGAGCAAATATTAGAACAAAGCGTTCAGTTATTACTTTCCTCTTCCTTATCAAAAACTTCTTTTTCTTTAAGCAATTGATACAAATACAGTTGCTGTTACAACAGCACTTTTTCAATCGCGGCCGCTTTCAGCAAACATTCTTCATATTCTTTTTCAGGGTCGCTGTAAAATGTTATTCCGCTGCCAACTAAGTAATTAAGATATTTGTTTTCTGCATTATACATAATACTGCGTATCACTACGTTAAAGTCAAGATCTTTACCGGGAGTAATATAGCCAACAGCTCCCGAAAAAATACCACGCCTGGTGGGCTCGTACCGTTCAATTAATTCCATCACGCTTTTTTTGGGAGCTCCGGTCATTGAACCCATCGGGAAAGTAGCCTGTAATATTTCAGCCAGGCCTACCCCATCCTGTAACTCGCCCTTTACGGTAGATATCATTTGATGCACCTGCGGAAAACTGTATATGCCAAATAATTCATCTACCTCTACCGTACCCTCTTTACATATTTTACTCAGGTCGTTACGCACAAGGTCAACAACCATCACATTTTCACTTTTATCTTTTTCGCTGTTTATAAGGGATGCTTTTAAGGCCTCATCTTCAAGCGCGTCATTGGTGTTTCGCCTTTCAGTGCCCTTTATTGGTTGGGAGATAATATCATTTCCCGTTTTTTTTATATAACGCTCCGGGCTTGCACATAACAGGAATTTATCATGCAGTTTATAAAAACACGAAAAGGGTGCAGGAGAAATTTCTGAAAGATGCTGATAAACCTGTAAAGGCTCAATTTGGGCATTTTCAGCAAAAAATTCCTGGCAAAAATTAATTTCATAACAATCGCCGCGTAAAATATGCTCCTTTAATTTGTTAAGAATATTTATGTACTTTTCTTTCGAAAGCCGTGGCTGTATAGCCATATTTTTTGGCTGCCCTATGCCGTTCCCGTGGGTGTGAGCGTTAATAGCCTCAAATATTTTCAGCGGATGCTCTTCAAGCGATAAAATGGTTGCGGTTTGCGCTTTTAATTCAATTACAATCAAGGGCTGAAACAGAAAGGTATCAGGAAAACCGGTATGGTTGGTGCCATCGGATGTTAAATGCTCAATCTCATTTTTCAGGTCGTAATTAAAATGGCCAAAAAGCCAATCAGTATGCCGGCTGTTAAATAGGCGCAATTCATTTAAAATATTTTTTTGGGGGGAGAAAACGGCTTTGCTACCCACACCAAGCAAACATTCATAGGAATGAAATTTTTGGTTGTACCCATGGCTATCTAAAAAACAGCAAATGTTGAACTGGTTTGCCCAATTCAACATTTGCTGTTTAAATTCAGTAACGCAGGGTATGTTGAAAGAAGCGGTATTTCTTAGCACGTTAATACGGCGGTGTATTAAAAGTCGTCATCTTCTCCATCGTCGAAGCCACGGTCATTAAACAGGTCAAATTCTTTAAAATCTTCATCCAGCTTAAAATCGTCTTCTTCTTCTCCTTTTTTAGCTGTCTTGCCGGTTGATGCTTTGCTCCCTCCTCCTTTCGACTTTGGAATATCAAATTCATCAAAATCAGGGTCCCAGTCTTCTTCCTCCTCTACCTTTTCCCATTCATCGGGTTCCTCTTCCCCCAGGTCATCATCATCGTCATCCTCAACGGGTTTTTTAGATGATGCTTTAGCACCCTTTTTACCTGCGGGCTTTACGTCTTCATCAAGGTCATCATCAAAGTCGTCATCATCTTCATCCAAATCCTTTTTGGATTTAGAGGCAGGCTTGCCTGCTTTTTCACTATCAGCCGCGGACGGTTTACCGGCTGTTGTTTTTTTGTCTTTATCAGATTTTGCTGCCATATACCAGGAAATTATCAGCGTAAAATTTCAACGACTTTTTTAATTGGCAAAAAAAATTTTCTACAACAAATTTCTGTCCAGTTTTCTTACAGTTTTACTATCTGCTCCCTGCCCGGCCCATTGGAAACGTATTTAACGGGCGCACCTATATATTTATTTATAAAATCGATATAATTTGACATGTTTGCCGGCAATTTTGCTGCATCCTTAATTTGGGTTGTGTCGCAATTCCATCCGTCAAAAGCTTTATAAACCGGGTTCATCCTTACTCTCGTCATTTGAAAAGGAACTTCTTCTTTTTCAACGCCGTTTATGTTATACGATGTGCAAACGTTCAACTCGGCAAATGCATCCAGCACATCAGCCTTTGTCATAACCACCTGTGTAACACCATTTATCATACAGGTATATTTTAAAGCAACCAGGTCAATCCAGCCGCAACGGCGCGGCCTGCCGGTAGTGGCGCCAAATTCGCTTCCTATTTTGCGTAGCTCGTCCCCTGTACTATCATCAAGCTCAGTAGGAAAGGGACCGCTGCCTACGCGCGTGCAATATGCCTTTGTTACACCAAGCACATCTCTTATTTTTTGAGGTGCTACGCCGAGCCCGGTACACACACCTGCAGATATTGTGCTCGACGAAGTAACAAAAGGAAAAGTGCCAAAATCAATATCAAGCATCGTTCCCTGCGCACCTTCGGCAAGCACCTTTTTACCCTGGCTTATTTTATTGTTAATAAAATATTCGCCATTTACAATATTAAGGGTGCGTAAAAATTCTATTGCTTCAAAAAACTCTTCTTCCCATGCCGAAATATCTTCATTAAAATTAAAGTTATCCAGCAACTTCTGGTGTTTCAATCTTAATTTAATATAATTCGTTATAAAACTTTTATCGGCAAGGTCGCCAACGCGTAAGGCGTTGCGGCCAGTTTTGTCCATATAGGCAGGGCCAATACCCTTAAGTGTTGAGCCTATCTTGCCATCTCCCTTAGCCAGTTCCGATGCCCTGTCAAGCGCTCGGTGGGTAGGTACAATTAAGTTGGTTCTTTCGGCTATATAAAGATTTTTCTTAACATCAATGCCAAATGCCGCTACTGCATCGCATTCCCTTTTAAGTGTAACGGGGTCTAACACAACGCCGTTGCCAATAATATTGGTTGTATTTTGATGAAATATGCCTGAAGGTATTTGGTGCAGCACTATTTTCTTTCCATCTACATATAAAGTATGCCCCGCATTAGGGCCACCCTGGAAACGGGCAATAATATCGTATTGCGGAGCGAAGAAATCAACAATTTTACCTTTTCCTTCATCACCCCATTGCAACCCGAGAATAACATCAACCATTGAATAAGTTTGTTAGTGAGCAACAAAAATAGCAGGTAAAATGGTTTAATGGCAATTCATTTTTTAACATTGAAGAAGAAACAGAAAATAAATGCTTTTATTTTCTTTTGTATCTTTAAAAAAAGTATTTTATGTCTTATTCAAAAGAAGAATTGCTGACGTTGCCGTTAGAAGAAAGAAAGGAATTGGCAAGCGACCTGATTGACAGTATTTTGGCTGAAGAAGTAAACCCTGTGGCTGAGTGGAAAAAAGAGTTGATAAAAGAAAGAATCGCCCTTGATAAAGCAAATCCTGCGAACGGAATTGAATGGTCTGACTTGCGTAAGAAATATTTTGCTGAATGAAGTATAAACTTATTCTTAAACGTGAAGCTCAAATAGACCTTGATGAAATATTTGTTTGGTACGAAGAGCAAAAAACAGGGCTGGGATTTGAATTTTTAGAAGAATTTGACAAACTGGCTAATAAAATTTTAAATAACCCTTATTTTGCTTCAATTATACTGGATGATGCAAGAGCTGCTACCCCCAAAAGATTTCCTTATGATATTATTTACAGGATTGACGCAACGCTAAATGAAATAAGAATAATTGCAATAAGCCATCAAAGCAGGCGGCCAGGGTGGTTTAGAAACAGGATATAAAACGATAGAAAATAATACATATCTTTAGTAAGTATAATATTATTCACCCTAACTTTTCCTCTTATGAAAAAGACATTATTGTTTTCTACACTTATAACTGTATTTATTCTAATTGGCTGTGCAGGGCCAAGCAAAATAATGAATTCGTGGGTTGGAAGAACAAAAGCCCAACTTTATCAAAGTTGGGGGCCGCCCAACCGAATAACTGATGATGGACAAGGCGGTCAAATATTAATATATTCAGCAACAGTAAATTTAACCCAAACTCCCGGCACTGTTTATAATAATAATAATGGAGGCATTAATTATACCGCTCCTCAAAACAATCAATATTCCCGAACAAGAATGTTTTATGTAAATCCAAGTGGGGTTATTTATTCTTGGAGATGGCAAGGATATTAGTTTATTTGTCATCAATTATGTAATAATCTATCACATAAAACGTCAGGTCGCCTTGCTCTTTCCTTTTGAATGTTGCAATAATTTTTGCCGAAATACTCGGTATTTTCAATTCCCATTTCCCATCGGAAATCACAGTAAAATTATCCTTCACAAAATCTAAGTTTGCACCAATATTTTCAATATTCCCTGCAACAACTTGGTCAACGCAGGTTTCTATTCCATCTTTTCTATTAAACTTTACCAGTATATCTAAACACGAATAATATGGTTCATCCTTTATTGAGAATTTATTCTTATAAACTAAATCTCCTTGCTCTGAAACATCTTTTTCTATTTTATAATAAGGGTTGTTTTTAAGATTGTTTAATGAATCCAGATAATATGTTACCTCTGCATCTGTTTTGCCAATCAGGACAGGTATATGGTCAATTTGGGAATGGGCTAAATAGCCATATAAAAATGGCATAAACAATAATAAAAATCGTTTCATTTTCTATATTGATTTATACCGATATTAATAAAAAAACTTGAAAGTTAAAATAATTTTAAAGTTGGCTTGTCCCAGCACCTATATAGTTACCCAAATTTATTAAGCTTATTAATGTTAGTTTGGCTTAAGTTTGTTTTTAATATGCTTAATTTTTAATGATCAAAAAATACAATCAGCTTTCTGCCGTACTTGCCATTGCAAAAGCCAGTTTTTTGGCTATGCTGCGCAGCCCAACCTCGGTGGTTTTTTCCATTTTGTTCCCCGTTATTTTCATTGTTGTTTTTGGGTCAATGTTAGATACCACGCTTAATTTTAAACTGGCTGCCGCACCATCCTGCGATACTGCCAACCCTGTTTATAATGCCATAAAAAGTATTTCAAGAATAACTATTGCAGATAGCGGCCAATCTGGCGCTACGCAGTTAGACGAGCTTAAAAAGGCCAGGATAACCGCTATAATAGATATTAAAAAAGATACTTTCAATTCACCAATACCGCATTACACTATTACGCTCACTTCGTCAGGCGCTACTGCCAATAAGATCCCTTTATTAAAAACCTTATTGAACGAAGCAATATCAGCGATCAACCAAAAAGCATTTCCCAATAATCTGTCCATTGCCGGCATAAAGGAGCGGCAACTGCCGGGCAGGGCTTACCTGCAAATTGATTTTATTCTGCCGGGCCAGTTAGGGTTTTCGTTGCTGATGGCCGGCGTATTCGGATCAGCATTTTTACTTTTTAACCTGCGCAAAAGCCTTGTGCTAAAACGGTTGTCGGTAACCCCCATTCGCAGGCATTACCTTATTTTGGGCGAAATGCTCAGCCGTTTATTTTTTCATGTAACGGGGTTTATTATTATGATAGGGCTGGGCTATTGGGCATTTAATTTTACCCTGGTGAATGGCCTATACACTTTTTTTGAAATGCTGCTGTTTTCATTGGAAGGATTGATAATATTTATGGGCATAGGTTTTATAATAAGCGGCGTTATACAAAATGAAAGCTCTATTGCCCCGGTTGCAAATACCATTACATTACCGCAAATATTATTGTGCGGGTTGTTTTTTCCCATCGAGGATTATCCAAACTGGCTTCGTTCGTTTTGCAATATTCTGCCACTCACTTTTTTTACAGATGGGTTGCGTAAAATAGCTTTTGAAGGCGTACATATCTGGCAGATGCCTAAGCAAATTACCGGGCTTACCATTTGGGCGGTAGTGATCAGTATTATTGCCAGCAGGGTATTTAAATGGGAATGATTAAACTTTAGTGAGAAGCTATCACTACAACAGGCTTTCGGTATTCTACCACATTGCTTATGTCGCTTTCATTATTTTCCCTGTCAACGCTGGAAACAGCCATGAAACAGGATTGCCTGTCTGCAGGTATCCACGACCTGGGGATGGTGAATTTAAACGTATTGGTTTTATCGGCGCCTATTATCCTTAAAGGGTGCAGCCCCAGGCCTTGTATTGAATCTGAAATGTACAATACATAATTCTTTACGATCTCTTCTGTTTTATTGATCTCCTGCCCGGAAATTGTTAAGGAATCAGGCCCTTTTTCCATTTCAGATATTTTTACAATATCGGGCTTTGAAGGCGCTGAGGTATCAATCCATGGCGCAGGTGGTATAAGTGCAGGGTATTTATAATAATTATCGTGCAGGCTATCCCCCCATCCGTTGGGGTTTTGCATAAGGCTGCTGCTGCTAAAATAAACACTGCCCTGTACATTATTATAATCGCGTAACATTTTTATTTCATCCGGTAATTCGTCTGTATTTTTCCACGCACGGTTATTTTTTTCCAGCGCTTTTGAAATGCCATGGCCTATTAATAACTGTTTGCCGTATGTATGCTCACTCCACCATTTTACAAGTGTTTCATAATCCGCAGAGGGGTTGCCGATCTCCCAATATATTTGCGGTGCCACATAATCTATCCAGCCTTTTTGCAGCCATAATAAAATATCCGCATACAGGTCATCGTAACTGCTGGTATTACCCACTTTGGTATCGCTGCCCATGGGGTCCTGCTGTTTGTTACGCCAAATACCAAATGGGCTTACGCCAAATTTAATTCCGGGTTTTGTATCTAATACAACATCATGAATTCTTTTAATTACGCTGTCGCAATTGCTTCGCCTCCATGCGGCTTTGCTTAAGCCATGGCCGTACATATTGTATGCAGCATTATCCGGAAATTCTTTGCCGTTTATCGGGTATGGATAAAAGTAATCATCCACGTGTATCCCGTCAACATCATAACGCCCTATAATATCCCTTACAATATCTGTTACATATTCCATTACCACCGGCAGGCCCGGGTTAAAATATTTTCTGTCGCCGTAGGTTAAAAACCATTCCGGGTGCCTTTTCGTAATATGGTCGCTTGAGACGGAAGAAGTATGAATATTAAACACCGCCCTGTAAGGGTTTATCCATGCATGAAATTCCATCCCGCGCTTATGGGCTTCGTCAATCATAAATTGAAGAGGGTCATAATAGGGATCGGGCGCCTCGCCCTGTGTACCTGTTAAATATTCACTCCAGGGCTCGTATTGTGAAGGGTAGAAAGCATCGGCCGAAGGGCGTACCTGCACTACTACGGCGTTAATTCCGTCATGCTGAAGTTTGTCAAGCAAATTAATGAACTCTTGTTTCTGGTCTTCTGATGACAAGCCTTTTTCACTTGGCCAGTCAACATTGGTAACAGTTGATATCCACACCCCTCTAAATTCATATTTTGGCTGGCAAAAACAGGATAAAGGATAGCAGGTAAAAAAGAAGCCACAAAAAATTAGCGCTTTCAATACTTTCATACAGTAAGGTTAACGACTGAAATGCTGTGGTAGTTTTACGGATTGTTTTTTTAACATTTTTAAAAGAGAAGCCCCAACCCTAAAGGGAGTAATATGGAGGATGAAAGCCAACTTTCCAAAAGTTTATCACCCTAATGACTTATTGACCAATGACCCATTGACTTTCTTCCACTGTCATCTGTCATCTCACATCTGTCAACTCCTTCCTAGTCTTCCCAAACGGTCAGCCCTTCACTGCAATTGGCGCAAATGTCAATGTTCTTGCGGCTGGTACTTAGTTCCCTGCGAAATTGTTTGTAGTTGTCGTTGTTCCATATTTGCTTGAACGACTGCGTTTTTAAATTGCCCAACTGGTGGGTAGCATCTTTGTCAAAACAACATGGCACTACAAGGCCGTCCCAGGTAATTACATTGGCATGCCACAGTTTCCAGCAATGATTATTCAGGCCGCTTTTAATCGTACGTTTACCCTCTTTGTCTTTTTTGTAGCGGCTGTACTTAAGGTTATCAGGTATTAAATGATTGGGATCGTTTACATAGTCATACACCTGCGCGGTTTTAAAACGCACCTGGTCAACACCAATTTCTTTGGCCAATTTTTTTACATCTTCAATCTGGTGCTCGTTGGGCTTTACCACCAAAAACTGGAAGAATACAAATGGCGTTTTACTTTTCAATTCTTTTTTCCATTTTACAATGTTTCGTGCACCTTCAAGCACCTTATCAAGCTTGCCCCCAATACGGTATTGCTGATAAACATCCTGCGTGGTGCCGTCAATGGAAATGATAAGCCGGTCAAGCCCGCTTTCAACAGTTTTACGCGCTTTTTCATCTGTTAAATAATGCGCGTTGGTTGATGTAGCGGTATAAATGCCCTTATCATGGGCATATTTTACCATGTCCAAAAAATCGGGGTTCAAATACGGCTCCCCCTGGAAATAAAAGATCAGGTAAAGCAGGTCTTTATGAATATCGTCAATGGTCTCGGTAAAAAAATCTTTTTTAAGCATACCGGTCGGGCGCGTAAACTCACGCAGGCCGCTGGGGCATTCCGGGCACCGTAAATTGCATGATGTAGTAGGCTCAAACGAAACGCTGATAGGGTAGCCCCACTGCTTAGGCTTGCCGGTAAGCCTGGTTAGCTGGTAACTGGCCATTACCTTGAAGGCGTTCCATGCACGCCGCGGGGTTAGCTTGCCTAACAAATTCACACTATCGTTCCAGTTATAATAAGGCATAGGTAAAATTACACCTATACTTTCTAAAAACCATAAGGGGGTGTTTTTTTGGGGATTTTTACCGTGATTGGTAAATATGAAAAAGTCAGTAGGTCAATAAGTCATTGAGTGGGTATCAATGGTCATTGGTCAACAGTCAATTGTGGGAGCGAATGATAAACTTTTAGAAAGTTCTAAAACTTTCCAAAAGTTCACAGCTCTCTTAACCCCCCTTTAGGGTTGGGGCTTTCATCCTCCATATTACCCCCTTTAGGGTTGGGGCAGGGTTGGGGCTTAATACACAACCCCATTTTTCATTACCCATTGTACCTGTTGCAACAATTTTATATCCTGCAATGGGTCGCCTTTTACTGCGATGATGTCTGCAAAGGCATTGGGTTGTATCACCCCTATCTTTCCTTCCATATCCAATAACTGCGCCCCGGTAATAGTGGCCGATTGTATTGCCTGCACGGTGGTCATACCCCATTTTACCATATACTCAAAATCCTTTGCCTGTGGCTCGTCCCAGCTATAGCCGCCAATGTCGGTACCATACACTATTTTAACGCCCGCATCCAGCGCTTTTTTAAACGTAGCCCCGAATGTTTGCATAAAATATTTATCCATTATACTGCCTAATTTAGCCCTCGGCTCACTCATATAATCGCATATGTAAATGGTAGGGCACCAGTACACGTGTTTTTCAGCCAGTAGTTTAATACAATCGTCGTCCATGCCAAAACCATGTTCAATACTTGTTACGCCTGCATACACCGCATCCTGTATCCCCTCATGTGTTACCGCGTGCGCCACAAGTTTTTTGCGCGAGCCTAATGTTTCATCGCCAATAGCAGTAAGTTCATCTTTGGTAAAATTTTTTAGGCCATGATAGCTGCCATCCGCTGCACGGTAATAACCTCTGTCTGTATAAATTTTTATCCAGTCAGCACCATGAGCAATCTGTTCACGCACGGCGCGGCGCGCCTCATCAGCACCGTTTACAATTTGTATGCCTTGCGGCAGGTCAAGCTCCCAGTTAAATTCTTCAGGGCTTAAGGCATAGTGCCCAACGGTATTAATGGCCCTTGTTGATACAAACATGCGCGGGCCGGGAATAATATTATTATTAATGGCTTTTTTTACATCCACATCGGCATACATAGCGCCTTCTGTTTCAAGATCTCGTATCGTGGTAAACCCATTTTGCAGGGATATGCGTGCGCTTCGCGCAGCCCGCAATGTGCGGTATGGGATAGATTCAGTCAATAACTGGTCTGCATATTCTTTGGTGGTAATATCCTGTTGTAACAGCACATGGGTATGGGCGTCAATAAGCCCGGGCAACACGGTGAAGTTGGTGAGGTCAATGGTTGTATCTGCTTGCTCCTTAAAAGAAGCCGCAGGTGTTACTGATTCTACAATATTGCCTTTCACCATTATCACCTGGTTTTTAAGCATGGCCCCTGCCTTTGTATCAAAAAGATTTCCGCATTTTATTGCAATCGTTTTTTGGGAGAAGGATGATAATGCAAGAAAACCGCAAGCGAAAGCAATGGATATTTTCTTAAGCATGTTATTTGGTTTGTACATGCCAAATTACAACGAAATGATGAAGTGTTCCGGGGATATTTTAGCCGGGCATATACGGGCCGCCCGGTTCGCCCCAACCCCATTTAGGCATGGGCGCACCCTCCACTACGGGGTTTTCTTTAGCATTTGAATTTATCACGGCCACCCTGCTTCCCCACTCCAGATAACCAACTATCGCAGCACGAAATTCGGGATCATCCGGCAGCCCAATTTCATCAGCGCTTTCTAATAATAATGCCAGCCATCTTTTTCTTTTATTATCATCCAGCATTTTGCCAACATGGTGTGCTACCATACCGGCGTGGCTGCCACCATCACCTTCCGAATACAATTTTGGGGCCGCCGAAAACTTCTGCTATAAAATGGGCTACATGCTTTGCATGGTCGCCACTCATATTTTTAAATATCGGGTATAACAGTTCATCTTTAAATACCTTGCCGTAAAAAACTTCGGTTAGCTTTTCAAGGGCATCTTTACCACCCGCCCATTCGTATAATGTTGGTACTTCTTTCATTTGTTTACGCTATTTCATTTACACATTTAGGGCATTTTCAAAATTCGTGTAATTCGTCTTAATTCGTGTTATAACAAAAATTCCCCTTCGTGTCTCAATCTTCCAGTTCCTTACAAAAATATCCTGCCTTTTCAAGCGCCGTTTCTATTATGCGCGGCGAAATACTCACTGCTTCTATACGCAGCACTTTGTCAATATCCTGCAGGTCAATATTCCAGCGCAGTATTCCCTGGAGTGCTTTTAAAAGAGGGTATAATTTATGCACCTGCTTTTTATCCTCTACATTGGTTTTAAAAACAAGTATTTCCATATAATTCAGTTTCTGGTTTATATAGTATGAGACGTAATACTTTTGAAATTTTATGTTCCAACACTGCCCAATCCCAACGGGATTGAATATGAATAGCCCCCGATAAAATCGGGGGAATAAATATATATACTGTACTGAACCCTAACGGGGTTCAACCCGGTTCATGGGTTACTTTTTGTATCCAAAAAAGGCCTGTAAAGTTCTACCCTTACAAGCCTTATTGTTTAATCCATCATGGTGCTTTCACCCGCTTCATTTTGTACCGGGCTGTCTCTCCAATCGCCCCTGCAACGGCTTCTGAATTCCTGTTTAAATTTTTGCCTTTCTTCCGGCGTCATTGTACTCCATTTCTGCATCATTTCCTTTCTCCAGGGGCCCCCGCGGCCACGCCATCCGCCCCGTTTGCCATGAAAGCCGCCAAACAATATTTTACTCAATATCAGTATCCCAAGCGCCTGCCAAAAATCTATAACACCTACATGCAGCACACCCACTAAAATACCGTTCCACAGGCTCATCACAATAAAGCCAAACAATGCTACGGCAGCGCACACCAGCACTAAAATTCCGAGCACCTTAAAAAAACCAAATCTTTTCATACTATTTTTTTTAATAATTTAATAATTCATCACGCAATACTGCCAGCCTTTCCCTCAAATGCAATACTGCATAACGTTTGCGCGATAGTAACGTATTAACGGTTTCACCTGTTCTTTCAGCTATTTCCTTAAATGGCAGTCCCTCCAGTTCATTCAGCACAAAAGCCTCTTTTTGTTCCTTTGGCAACTCATTCAGCGCGCTGTTCAATGTTTCCCAAAACATACTGCGCAGGTAGTCTGTTTCAGGGTTATTGTTTTCATCAAAGAACAATTCTGCCCAGCCCAGCCAGTCTTCACCTTCTTCGCCCGCAAATAGGTCATCTAACAGGTCGGGCTTATGTTTACGCTGCCTGTCGGTTATTTTGTTGCGGGCAACAGTAAAAAGCCAGCCGGTAAGCTTCTCTATAGGTTCTGTGTTATCAACAAGCTGGTAAAATACATCCTGCAGAATGTCTTCAGCGTCAGAGGGGTTATCTACACGTTTACGGATGAAACCCATCAAACGCTTACTGTAAGTGTTTATCACCTCCGTTATATTGCGTTTGCGGTTTTCAGCCATTGTTTCGGTTATCGTCATTACCCCGTTCATAGCAAGATAGACGGGTATGTAAAGCTAATATTTTAAAAGGGAGAAAATTTTTTTGGGAGGAGGGAGATGCATTAAACCCCCGTTTCAGGCCTGATGCTATCCTTACTTCCGAAGGGCGTCTAAGGATTTTTATATGAAAGCCAGACTCCGTCTGGAATGCATGTTCTTAGTTGAAAAATTTATCTTTAGCTAAATATTGCCCATTAGGCTTTTTGTTCTTTGAATGCCAAACAAAGTCTGGGTATCGTCATAAATCCAGAGCGTTTCGCTAACTTTCAGGATAGCCCCGGAAAAGGAATCATCATAAACTAAATAATATCGGACTTTTTTTTAGAGCAGTTTGCAAAAGCTAATCAAACAAAACCTTCATTGAAAAAATGAATAGTTATTGCGCCAAAAAATACAAATGCCATAAAAACTAAGAGAAATAGAATTCTATATTTCTTCGTCCTGCATAAAACAAATCCCCCTATTAATGTAATCACTTGAAAAGTCCATAAAAGGTCTCTATAATCCCAAATAAAGTATTGTAACCGATTTGGGAGCACATTATATTTTAATAGAACCAAAGCAATCCCATACATAATTGGCAAAATGATATTAAGCATGATTGCAATTTTGCCTTTCATATTAAGTTATTTGTTATTCCAGTTTATGAAACTAAAGTCTCTATATTGGTTGGTATAATGAATTATCACACAAATAAAGCCTCTATAAATTATTAAGGCTTTCAACAAGGGTTAACAGCTCGTCAGGCGTTATACGTTTGCCTTTATTTTCAGGTGACAGTTTTTTAATGGTTTCGGCATAGGCGGGAAATGCTTTTTCAACAGAGTTTGCCTTAAGGTTAATATACTTAAGCTGGTTGTTTTTTACGTCATACATATACCAGTCCTCCACCTTAAAGTATTGTTTGGCATAAGGGCCATCATACGTGTAAACTTCTCTTTCGTGTTTTGACCAATACTTCAGCAGTTGAAATTTTGGCCCATCCTTTATTACCTGGTAAAACAGGTTTTTTGTTGGTTTGCCGAAAGAAGGGTAACCGGCACGAAAGTCCGGAGTTACGCCATTTGCCGACGTATCAAAAAGCAGGAATTCCGCCACCGTATCTACAAAAGTGCATGTCCTGTTATTGTACTTAAAATGAAGCTCATTTTTTACCCAGTCAAATTGCAGGTCGCCGGTATTATACTGTTTGCCGTTCTTAAAATAAACTACCCCTTTTACCCATTCGGCAATTAAATACGGAAACCCCTGCATGTTTGATACATTATTAAAATTGGTTGCAACACCGGTAAATGTATCGTGCGGCTTTCCATCAGGGCTGTAAAATGATGTTTGATTAGGATCGGGGGCAGTGAGATGATCATCCCCTGCATATTGGCAATACCCGTTTGTTGCAATAAATGCAAACAGCAAAAACCAGGTAATCTTGCAAACA
>JABDFW010000054.1 GCA_013286305.1 Bacteroidota bacterium | reverse complement strand
CGCAGGGTAGCAAATTTGTTTATGTTCACACTCAGCTTTGTCATTTACTGCATCACTTTTATTAAAATAACTCCATGCGGCGTTACTTTTGTTTTAAATGTATTGTTGAAAGCGCCCAGGTCTTTCTGCCTCCAAAGATCCCTCACTTTTTCAGTATTGCCTAAGCCAATATCCTGCCAGTTAACAGATACCGTTTGATAATCATCCGACAGGTTAAAAATACCAACAGCTTTACTGCCGTCCTCCAGCTCTTTTACCCATACCTGGTAATTGCTGTTCTTTATTTTTTGCTGTGCCTGTTTGCCAAGTACATCCTGGTCCAGAGCGATCACTTCGTCATTACTTAACAGGTTCACGGTAAAATCATCCATATTGCTTATATCACAGCCGATCAGCAATGGAGAGGATAGCATGCACCACAAGCTTATATGCGTGTATTGTTCATCGGGGGTTAAACGGGTGTTATGCAATTGGTCACCCCAGCCAACCTGCCCCACAATAAGCATGTCAGGATCATTCCAATGCCCCGGTTGTGCGTAAGGGTATTGCACATTCTGGCTAAACCCAATGCTGCTAAGGCTTTCCCACGTATCTGTAATATCGCCGGTGGTGCGCCATGTGTTGCCGTCAACCTGCGCGCCCCATTTCCACACATCTTTCATTCCATACTGGCAAAGGCTGAAATGAATATCTCTTGGCTGCGCATTCAACGCTTTTTGCATTACCTGGTAAGGTTTCATGTACGCTGCAAGCGAAGTATCACCTTCTTTTTTATATACGTCGCCATAACTGCACCAGTCGTACTTTAAGTAATCAATTCCCCAGCTTGCATAGCTTGTTGCATCCTGCATTTCATGCTGGTACGATGCGGTATAACCGCCGCAGGTAGTGGTGCCCGGGGATGAATAGATACCAAATTTTAACCCGCGTGCATGCAGCCAGTCGCCAAGCCCTTTCATGTCGGGAAATTTGGTGTTGGGTACAATGGTGCCATCAGCGGCGCGTGCAGGCTGGTCCCAACCGTCGTCAATGTTCATGTATGCCCAACCGTGGTCTATTAACCCTTTATCAATTAATGCCTGTGCTGAACTTTTTACTTTTTCTGCATTAACACTCAATCCCCAGCAATTCCAGCTATTCCAGCCCATAGGAGGGGTGAGGGCTAAAAGACTCCCCACTTTAATGGTGAGTGCTCTTTCATCCTTTCCTAAACTATTAGAAACAGCAAGATGAATTACATAATTGCCTTCTGCTGATAATGACCCGCTGATAACACCGGTTGCTGCATTTAATTGTAAACCTGCGGGCAAACCTGTTGCTGCATATTGCAAAGGCTTTTGGCCTGTTGCAGCTATCTTGTAAAGGAAAGGGGAGGAGGGGCGCACACCTGCCACTTTTGCACCATTTATCTTTGGTGTTAGCGATGGCAGTGGTGTTAATATATAAGCATTTACATTACGGACACTTTTTGTTTTCCCGGTATTTTTTTCTGTAAAGGATGCAATCACCTCAATTCGTTTGCCCTGTGGGAAAGAAATATTTTTTGTGATGGATTGAATAGGTGACAAAATAATTTTTTGTTCCGAAGAGTTGATGACTTTGTCCTTCTCCCCATCCCGTACCTGTATTTTTAGTGTGCCGGGAACGGCCTGCCGCAATTGATTGGTAACCGTTATTTTTCCACCTCCGTTATTTGTTACGGTATTAATCGTAATGCCATCAATAATATCCATCATGTTTATAAAAGGGGTGCCCCCAAACATACCGCCACCGCCGCCGCCATCATACACGCGTATAGCGAGCACATTATCTTTGTCCCACATAAGCGATTTATCATTCGTGCTTATATGGTATTCCCTCAGTACATCATATTTACCGTTATATCCTCCGGGGTCTGTTGGCAACGTACCTGTTTGCCCTATTTTAACCCCGTTTAAAAAAGTTTCGTCCACATCGTCCACTTTGCCTGCCGCTATACGCAAAGTATCTTTCCAGTATGAATGTGTTTTTAGAGAAGAAGGCAATATAAAATGAAAGCGGTACCATGCATACCCGTCATAATCAGGATAACCCTGTTCCTCCCAAACAATGGTTGGTTTTATAGATGCCCATGATGCATCATTAAAGCTTAGTTCTTTATACTGGCTGTTATCGCCTGTTATAAATTTGGGGGATGATAATACGATCTTGTCCTGTGCAAATGAATTAAGAGAAATACAAACAAATAATAAAGCGATAGTTTTTTTCATGGCAATGGTTGTATGGGGAGGCAAAGATAAATGATTAGCGGTGCGGCTGCTTAACGCAACCGGCGTTATTTGAAATGGTAATGGCTGCTGATAATTGTAAAACTACGCGCCTACAATATCGTACACCAATTGCTTCATATATTGCAACGATATTTTAGTGGCATGGTCAACCTCTTCAATGCCTGCTAATTTGTGGTCTTTTATAACGGGCAAACAATATTCTGAAACCAAGTAGCCATCGTAATCAATGCTTTGCAGCTCTTCAATAAATCCCGCGTAATTTATGGGTACACCGCATGTAGGCGAGGGGTCTTGTACAATGGTTCCGTCTTCTGTTTCAGAAAAATTCCATGCGCCGTAATGCGTATGAATAATATTGGCGCCGCATTTTTGTACAGCTTCCTTTATGTATTCATCGCTCTGCCTGTCGTAAAACAGTGGTACATCAACGCAAAGCTTTACATTGGGCATATCAATTTCTTTCATCATCGTTAACACATCCTCGTATCCCGGGGTAATAATAGGCGCGTGGTTTTGCAGTGCAAGCGTAATGCCCATATCGGCAGCCCATCCTGCCACTTCCTGTATGCCCTCAACTGCCCAGTTCCATTTGCGCAAACCATCAGGATATAAACGTTTATAATAATTGCCCCTTTCAAACTGGGCATATAATGCAATTTCTTCTTCACCGGTAATCAACCCCGGCCATCCTGCAAAAACTTTTACCATATTTATACCCATATCGCTTGCCATTTCAAGCACACTTCTCATCATGGCAAGGTTATTCTCACGTTCTTCCATATAACGCCCCGCAAAATTCGACATGCTTTCTATTGCACACAGTGCAATGCCTTCTCCATCCGCAACTTCCCTTATTCTTTTTCTTTCTTTCCTGCTAAGGTCAACGGGGGAAGCAACCGGCCTTTTGGTTTCGATAGCAAGGGCCTCAAACCCCAATTTTTTGGCTTTGTGTATTTGTTGTTCGAGTGATAAGGCGGGGCCTTTGTAAAACAACCCTCCATACGTTACGGTAAGCAAAGCAAATTTCATATCGCGTATTTTTTTACTAAGTTAGTAATTTATTCAATGTGTCAGTTTGATGATCGTTCTTTGCGCATTTGTTTGGTGGTTTTGGTGGTGCCATCATGGCTCCAGCCGGGCGCGTTAAAGAGATAGTTCCAATAATCTTTCCAGCTTCTTGCTTTTTTCAAGTCTCTGCCCATATGCATCCATTCATGAAACGCCACCTTAACGGGGTTGAATGTTTGTACATTTTTTGTGAGGCCGTATTTAGGGCGAAATTCTTCCTTTTGAAAAGTGCCAAACATACGGTCCCAAATAATTAGGGAACCAGCGTGATTTTTATCAAGATAAAGCAGGTCGCTGCCATGATGCACCCGGTGGTGTGATGGCGTATTAAAAATATACTCGTACCAGCGGGGCATTTTATTTATTCCTTCAGTATGAATCCAAAACTGGTACAACAGGCTTACAGATTGCATCAGCATGATCATTCCCGGTTCAAAGCCTACTAAAGGCATCCACGACCAAAACAGAAATGCGCCGGTTATATTGCCTGTCCATGTTTGCCGCAAGGCTGCAGCAAGATTGTAATATTCGGATGTATGATGCACAACATGGCTTGCCCAAAAATAACGCACATTATGGCTGGTACGGTGAAACCAGTAATAGCTGAAATCGTCCGCAAAAAAACAAAGTACCCATCCCCACCATGCCGTAAAAGGAATGGTGAAAAAACGGAATTTATACAGCCACGTATAAACCAATAAAATAATGCCTTTTGTAACAAAGCCGGTAAGCAGGTTACCAAGCCCGAGAGAGATGCTGGTAGCTGCGTCTTTTACCTGGTATAGTTCCCGCTGAGTTTTTACCGCAAATACTACTTCAACAATGATCAATATAATAAAACCGGGAACAGCATCTACCAATATATTCGGAAACTCATGCATGGCATGCAATGTTTGTACAAAGATAAAGTAGTTTGATTGGTAAAGGAAAAAGTTGATTGGTTGATCTTTAGAAGAAAAGCAGGGGGATGACTTTTATTCTGTCCTCGCAATATTTCGCCCTCATGGTTTTTGCGGGTAGGGCTTACTGCGGTATGGTTAGTATTAAAGATAGAGATAAGTAAAGCTTGTAAATTAATTTACAGGAATTTGCCGCTAAAACAACATCCATCCTTTAAAGGCCTTTGTTCATCTTTATAACGAAACAGCCAGCCGGTTTTTTACAAATTTTTTCTGATTTTTTCTTAATTGCTTATTCGTTTGAATAAAATATTCTTTTTCCTTTTCCACAACACGGTACCAATAAGCGGCAGGTATAGCATTATTTGAATGAAGTTCTAAACGGATAATAATACTATTAGCCGGCTCCCTGTGATTATTTATCAATTGGCTTAACAATGTTTCATGAATGCCTATTTCGGCGGCAAATTCGTTTCTTTTTTTATTAATTAAATGGAGATATTCTTTAAGGAAATAGCCAAAGCTTTTCTCCTCATTAAAATCTTCACTTTTTATATAATCTTCCAGTTGAAATTTTAATTGAAGCAAATTAGCTGTCAGTTTATCTATTTCACTCATGCCTCCAAGACTTTTCTTTCTCGCTTTAACAAGTTCAAGCGCAGCTGATGCCTGTTGCCTTTTTGTAAGTTTTTGGGGCAATACAAAAGCATCAGCAATTTCTTCGTCACTATAGCCGGCAAATTGTTTATTGATCATAGCGAATATTTTTTTATTATATTATGCAATCCTTTTCCATCTAAGTATAGCTGCCAACCCGCGTCAATCATTCCGTACTTATTAATATAATGATGTTTTAATTCGGTTTTTGGAATTAAAGAAACGCATGCCATGTAGCCGTATTTTTTAATGCTTTCCCTGCAGCAAAATGCAATTAAACAGCCCGCTATCCCTTCATATTTCTTTATTTTGCCAACATTTTCTTTAGAAGAAGCCAATAGTTTGATTTCAATCCTGAACTCATTTGGAAAATCCACTAAAGCCATGGCTCCTAAAATATCATCTTCGCCATCAATTTGTAATTTGTAAATTGCGGCACTCTCCTTTAACGTTTTCCAAATGAAAGAATACCGCCTTTTGGTTAATACATTAAGCTCTTCATCCCTAACCGAACTAATGACGATTTTTCTTTTTGAGTTGGAAACAATCTCTATTATTTCCATACACTAAAGATAATAAAAGTTTACAATATTTGTAAAGTTAATAAAAATTGGTTTGGTTAGTTTATGCTTATTTCGTGCAATTCGCTTAATTCGCATCAATTCGTGGTAAAGGTTTTAATTCTGTAATCGCTTTATTTAAACTGAAAATATATTAATGCAACAGCCGCCGCACTCATTAATAACAGTGTTATGATCCCCATAATGTTTGAGTATTTGCTGTTTGTAAATTCTCCCATGATCTTTTTATTGTTGCAGATATGAAGGATAATAACGATCATCACCGGGGCGGTTAATCCATACAGAACAGCAGTATAAATAAGCGCCTGGATGGGAGAGATGCCTAAAAAATCCATTGATAAACCAACAAGTAAAGAAACGATCATGGTAATATAAAATCCTTTGGCTTCGTTAAATTTTTTATCAAGGCCTTCCACCCAGCCAAACGTTTCTGCTAAAATATATGAAAGCGACCCGCCCAAAACAGGAATGGCTAAAAAACCGGTTCCTATTACTCCAACAGCAAAAAGCAGGTAGGTTAGTTTACCTGTTAAAGGCTCCAACGCTTTTGCGGCCTGCCCAACAGTATCAATTTGATGAATGCCTGCTTTAAATAATACCGCACCTGTGGTAAGAATGATAAAAAACATAACGAGGTTGGAAAACAGCATCCCAAAATTTACATCCTGTTTCATATCATGCAAAATGGTTTTATCAACAACAACCTTTTTTACACTATGTGCCATATCTTCAGCTTCCATGGTGGCTTGCCAGAAAAATAGATATGGTGAAATGGTTGTTCCAAGTAAAGCAACCAATATTTCAAAAAAATCACTGTTTAGCTTTATAGATGGTATAAAAGTGTTTTTAAATACATCCTTCCAGTCTGCATGAACTAAAAAAGGGACAATTATGTATAGCAATAGAGAAAAGCAAAGCCATTTTAGCACAAGCGCTAATTTTTGATACGAGTATTTTATAATAACGAAGATGAGCAACGCGGTAAAAAAAATACTGAAGGTAAAAGCAGGAATTTTAGGGGCCAGTAAATTTGCCACGGCGCCCATACCCTGTATATCAGCACCAATATTGAGGGTTATAGCGGGAAAACTAAATAACATCATCAAATACAGGATGCTTTTAGGATAATATTTTTTAAGTGTGCCGGTTAATCCCTCACAGGTTACCATGCCTATTCTTGCGCACATTTCTTGGATTGCCGCCATTAAAGGAAAAGTGAGCAATGCCGTCCACAATGTTGCAAAACCAAAACCGGCGCCTGCCTGGCTGTAGGTTGCAATACCTGACGGGTCATCATCACTTGCACCCGTTATCAGCCCCGGCCCTAATAAACGTAAATATTTTTTAACTTTTACGAAGAGTTTTTTAGAGTTATTCAATATTGGTTGTTATAAGTTTAAAAAAGAATTACTGGTTGGTTATATAAACTAAAACTGCGCCAATAAATTTAATGGTTTCAAAAGCTTATAAAAAATAACGAAGATACAGGCATTAAACAGGCGGAGCCTTTCTATCAGTTAACATTATCAGGATTACTTGCGACGGTTACATTTTTATCTTTAAAAATAAAACCAAGTACAGGCAAAGCTATCCCGGTTATTGCAACTAAGTATAATCCAAACCCAACAGAAACAGTGGAACTGAATGTTTCTGAAAAAATGTTAGCCTTATCAATTTCGCCCATGTTGTTATTAAAATCCACTATTTTATAAATGGCCACGCCTGCATTAACAATGCCCGCAGCCATAACAATATAAAACATTGTATCATCAAGGCCCTTCATTCTGTCGCCAACAAGGCTTATTATAAGCGGTGCTATAAATATTACAAAAGTTATCCAGCCGGTATTACCCCTTGTTCCGTTTATTGCTCCAAGAATGGGTACATTTACCCACGGCATAAATATAGCAAGCATTCCAAGCGCTGCGCATATCAATATGGCAAGTCTTTGTTTGTTCATTTGAGATCGTTTTATAAAGGTTGTGAATAGTAGAAACAGGATTTTATTTTTTATCAGTACGCATTATAGTGCGTATTAATGATATACAAAATACCAAACAATTTGGCATGAACAAAAAATAAACGTTTTTTATTTTGCATATAGCTGGTTTTTTGTTTTTATAATTGTGCAACTCAATTTTTGCCGGTTAAGAATTTTTAAGAGTGAAGCAACATGATTGATTTTAGCAGTGATATTGATAATTGCCTTTACGTATTGCATAAAGGGGGTATTATTTTATACCCGACTGATACTATTTGGGGCCTGGGCTGCGATGCTACCAATGCAGAAGCGGTTGAAAAAATAATAGCATTAAAGCAGCGGCCTCAAAACAAAAGCTTTGTAGTACTGGTAACTTCCGAACGTGATATATTACAATATACCGCTGCACCTGATCTTTCGGTATTTGATTATTTGCAGCGGGTAATTAAGCCCACCACCGTTATTTACGAACATGCGCTTGGCCTGGCAGAGAATATATTGGCGCAGGACGGATCGGTTGCTATCCGCATTTGTAACGAAGAATTTTGCCGCCATCTTATTAAGCGTTTTCGAAAACCAATCGTAAGCACTTCGGCAAACGTAAGCGGGCAGCATCCACCGTCCTTATTTTCCGAAATAAGCGATGAAATACTCAGGGGTGTGGATTATGTGGTAAAATATCGTCAAAATGATATAGCCCCTTCACAGCCATCTTCCATTATTACCTGGAAAAATGGGAAAGCAGAGATCATACGCCCATAAATTGATAATGTGGAAAAATTTAATTCCCCCCAATTAATTCATTATAAGGAGGTTGTGTTTTTTAAATGCTTTTTGGCAATTTTGGAGCACAATTTTAATTTGGCGCCTGTACAATTGTTGCTAAATTAAATTGTTCAAAAACAAAACCTATGGCAAAGGTCACCATCAATATACCACAACATAAACTTCCATCATTTTTAAACCTTGCCCGGCAATTGGGTTTGGATAAATCTATTGAAACTGAAAATAGAAAAAAATCGCTATTATTTCCTGAACTTAATATTAAACAGATCAGGAAAAATATATCCCAATTTATTCTATTCGACTGGGAATTTTTTAGCAACGAACTGGAGTTTGAGTGAGGAGAACGTGGCACTTTAATTATTACTCAGTTATCAGTTGCCTGGATCATTATCATTCCACAACGAATTTTAAACGTTTTGAAAAGGCTTACAGCGTATAGCCTAAAGCGTGCATTTTTCACTTTTCACTTTTCACAGAGCATTTTACACCCCTTTAGGGGATGGGGGCTTATCTTTGCGCCGATGTATATTGATTGCACAGATAAGGAGTTATTTATTTTTAAAAAAATATCGCACGTAGCCGCGGAGTTACAAATGCCATGTTATTTAATTGGGGGTTTTGTGCGCGATAAAATTATTGGCCGGCCTACAAAAGATGCTGATATTGTTTGCCTTGGCGATGGCATTTTGCTGGCTAATAAAGTAGCTGAGCGTTTTAAACCTGCGCCGCCGGTGGCATTTTTTAAAACCTTTGGTACAGCACAAATAAAACTGGACGACTTTGAGATAGAATTTGTAGGTGCACGCAAGGAAAGTTATAACCACAACAGCCGCAAGCCGGATGTGCTGCCGGGTACCCTGGAAAATGACCAGGACAGGCGCGATTTTACTATCAATGCACTGGCCATTAGCCTTAACGCTGATGATTTTGGAAAACTTGTTGATCCGTTTAATGGTATCGAAGACATTGGGAAGAAAATAATTCAAACACCGCTGGAGCCATTGCAAACCTTCAGTGACGACCCCCTGCGTATGATGCGCGCCATACGGTTTGCTGCCCAACTGCGGTTTACCATTGCAGAAAAAACATTTAAGGCGATACAGGATAATGCTTCACGTATAAGTATTGTATCCAAAGAGCGTATATCTGATGAGTTGAATAAAATAATGCTGTGCGACAAACCTTCTGTCGGTTGGGACCTTTTAAGTAAAAGCGGGTTATTGCAACTGGTATTTCCGCAAATGATGGCATTACATGGCGCGGAGTATATTGACGGCATGGGGCATAAAGATAATTTTTATCATACCCTGCAGGTGCTTGATAATATTTCGGCTAATACCGGCGACCTATGGTTGCGCTGGGCTGCAGTATTGCATGATATTGGCAAGCCACCGACTAAAAAATTTGAAGAAGGCCATGGATGGACGTTTCATGGCCACGAAGTGGTTGGCGCAAGAATGGTACCCAAAATTTTTAACAGCCTGAAACTGCCCCTGAACGAAAAAATGCGGTTTGTTCAAAAAATGGTTGAACTGCATTTGCGGCCAATAAGCCTTACAAAAGAAAACATTACTGATAGTGCGATACGCCGTTTATTGTTTGATGCCGGGGAAGATATAGATGCCCTTATGATGTTATGCGAAGCTGATATAACCAGCAAGAACAAGATAAAAGTAAAACGGTACCTGCAGAATTTTGAGATGGTAAAACAGCGCATGAAGGAGGTTGAGGAAAAGGACAATTTAAGAAACTGGCAGCCGCCCATTACCGGCGAAATAATTATGCAAAAATTTGGGCTGCCGCCCGGCAAAAACGTTGGCATCATAAAAGACGCTATCCGGGAAGCTATTTTAGATGGTATTATACCAAATGCATACGAAGCCGCTTACGAATACATGCTGCAAAAAGCGGCAGAGCTTAACTTGTTACCAACAGAATAAATAGATAATTTCGTTAGTTGCTAAATTTCATAATTTCAAGGTTAACAAGTTCTTTTATTAACTTGCAAAACTTGCAAATTAAAAATTTCCGAAACAGGGATGGCTTATCTATGAACTTTGGAACTGTTTTTGGGACTTAAAAATAAACTGAATGGCTATATTAAAATTCCGTATCTATTTCGAAGAAGATGATGCGGTGTACAGGGATGTTGCGATTAAACACACGCAAAACTTCAGGGACCTGCACAGCGCTATCCTGAAAGCGTATGAATTTGATAACAGGCACCAGGCTACCTTTTACCGCAGCAACGATCATTGGCAGCGCGGAAGGGAAATAACACTGGAAACATATGAAAAGGCATATAAAGCAAAACCGCTTTTAATGGCCGGTACCACTATTGGCAGTGAGATATTTGATACCAATCAAAAATTCGTTTACGTATATGATTTTAATAAAAACTGGACTTTTTTGGTTGAACTGATAAATGTAAGCAAAGAAGAAAGCAGTAAGATCACATATCCGGCTGTTACACGCACCGAAGGCATAGGCCCGCAACAATATGGAACACGAAGCCTGCTCGGCGATAAATTTGTGGATATTGAAGAAAAATATGACCTGACAAAAGGGACCGAGGGGTTTGGGGTAGAGGGAGAAAGCGGTGAAATTGCCGAAACTGAGGAAACTGACGAAAATGATGAGAGCGATGACGCAGTTTTAGGTGAAGAAGAAGCGGGAGGAGATGAATTTTAGCCGGGAGGGGACGTATATTAATATTGTGTGAAGTTTATATTAATTAGGCAAAGTTGCATTAGGCTTCTTAAATTGGCGGTATGAATATACTTGTCACCGGGGCAAATGGATTTTTGGGCCAGCATCTTGTTAAATATTTTTCTTCCTTAAAACATGATGTTACGGCAGCAGCCCGTGGTGAAAGCCGCATTCCAAAACAGATTCCCTTTAAATATCATTCCCTCGATCTTACGGATGAAAATGCAGTACTAAACCTTGTTACAAGTACCAATCCGCAGGTTATTATTCATACAGCGGCGATAAGCAAACCGGATGAATGCGAAAATAATAAAGATTTGTGCCTGCAAAATAATGTAGGGGCAACCAGGTATTTGCTACATGCATTTAAATTATTAGAAACGCCTGGTTCGTTATTTATTTACCTCTCAACAGATTTTATTTTTGGCGAGAACGGGCCACACAATGAAGATGATAAGGCCGGCCCCTTAAATTTTTATGGGGAAAGCAAGCTTATGGCTGAAGAATTGGTAATGGGCAGCGGAGTAAATTATGCCATTGTTCGCCCGGTATTTATTTATGGCCCGGTATGGCAGGGCTTACGGCCAAGCTTTTTACATTGGATAAAAACCAACCTTGAGCAAAATAAAAAAATAAAAGTGGTTAGCGACCAGTTGCGCACACCCACTTATGTGTATGATATTTGTAAAGGGATTGATTATATAATAACACAAAATAAAACAGGGGTTTACCACCTGGCGGGTAAAGATATTTTGTCGCCCTATCAAATGGCTGTTACAACGGCAAAGGTGCTTGCACTTGATGCAGCATTGATTGAAAATGTAACATCCGAAACTTTTCCTGAACCTGTGCAAAGGGCTAAGCGTTCGGGTTTAAGGATAGATAAGGCACAAAGGGAATTGGGTTACGAGCCTGTAAGTTTTGAAGAAGGAGTAAAATATTCTTTTAATTAAATTCATCCCGGCGTTTTACGATTTTCGGGATTCAGTATTCAGGGCAAAACAAAGCTAAATAGATATTAATCAATAAATAAATGCTTGCCGGCAAAAAGAGGTTAAGGAAGAGGTAAATTTTATCATGCAAACACCATTGGAAAAATATTTTGCACAGCGGGTTAAAAACCTGTTCAATCATCTTCACGATTTTGAATTAAATGGTGATGATGTGTCGTTGCATGATCTTAGGGTTGAGATGAAGAAACTGCGGTCAATAATTAAATTCCTCCGGAAGATATATCCCAAGCAAAAAGTAAAGAAACCGGAACATTTATTACGCTCCATATTTGAAGAAGCTGGTGAAATACGCGAATACCAAATATTACAGCAATGGTTGCAAAAGAACCAGTTTAGCGCAATAGAAAAGGCCTATTTTCCGCCGGAGCGTATGCAGGTGATGATACAGCGTTTCAGGCTGAATGCCAATGTTTATAAGACTGACCTGAAAGAAGTAATTGACCACACAGGCAATTTTGTGCACAGCACCAATGAAATTTTAGCGGAGCAATATTTCGTAGAATTAAATGCAAAGGCCTCAAAAATGTGCAGGCGCAATTTGCTTACCTCAGACTGGCACGAATTAAGAAAGCTTATAAAACAGCGCATGTATGCTTATAGCTGGTTAAGGCATGAGGATGAAAAAGATGATCCCATATTTCCTTATTACAATAAATTGCAGGAACAAATTGGCCAGTGGCACGACTTTGAGATAATAAAAGATGTTTTTTCACAAAAGCAGATATACCTGTCCCAGGAACTTGAAGTGCAAAAAGATTTTGGGCAGGCCTGGGATAAATTAATAACCTCGCTAAAGCAAAAAGAAAGGCAGGTAGAGGAAATGCTGGCAAAACAGCCGGTTGTAAATGTGGAATAATATTTAGCAGCCTACCTGCTGCTGGTTTCCGGTACTTTGTAATCAATAATTACCTTGGCATTTTTTTGCTCATCCGACGAAATAAATACTTCATATCGTTTACCCCCGGTTGTTACTACCATTAATGCAGTGTTTGGGGGAATAGACCCAAGGTTATCAGCCACCATTACAAACTCATGGTGCGGGTCATCAACACTTGCTTTTATATTTATGGTGATGGGCTTATTGCTTAACCCCCTTTTAAACGCAACTACTTCATTATTGTGATATACTGTTATGGTATCGCCGTCTATTTCCCCATTATCATAAAGGTCTATCCTTATATCGGGCGAACTGGTAACAATTGTTTTTACAAGCGGGTTTTCTCTTTGTTTTATAATATCAGGAACCGGGAGTAAGTGTTTTTTCACCATGTTATCTGTAGGTGGAGTAATTATTACCGGGGGGGCTGGGGCAATTTTTACAATACTGGTGTCTTTATTATTGTTTGGCGGCTGCGGTTTTTGAACCGGGGGCACATTCTTTTTAACGATAGTTTGGGGAGGTGGGTTTTTCACCGCAGGTTTTTTTATTTCCGGCTGCTCTTTTTTTGGGGCGGCAGCGACACTTTTTTTCACAACCGCGGATGAATCTTTTTTCGAACCGGTGGTTGTTGTATTTCTTGCTACCGGTGGCAACGTTTTAACAAGGGAAGGCTTTTTATTCAGTAAAAAATCTTCTTTATGAAAATCAGATTGCTCCGCACGTTCAAGATAAACGCTTCCGTCGCCGCAATCACTCCCCTTATTGGTAACAATACTTGAAAAAGTTCCTTCCAACACATCCTGGCCGCTCACTTTATGATATTCAAGGTAGCATGTCATCAAGCAGGAAAATCCCGGCCCTTCTAATTTTACTTCCTCCAGCGTATCCTCTTTAAGCGTTAATTCTTTGGTTTGTTTGTTAAAGATCCCCACAAACCTTGCTTTGCCATAAAAAGATGCTAATCGGTAGCTGTAAGTAACACCTTTTAACGCTTTAGTATTTCCGGGGCCTTGTTTGCCATTTAACTGGTTTATTTGCACCTCGTATTTAAATTGCTGCTTGTACAAACCGTAACCCGAATAAAAATACCCTTTCCATATACCCGTAATATCCTGGGCAGGAAGGGTAAGCGAAAGAAATAATAATATGCCAAACGTACAGGCAAATTTCATATATGCAAATCTACTCGTGCAATATAGTAATTGCATATAAAGAAGCGTTAAGGTTTACGATGTTTATCGTTTTTCAGGTATTTTAATCTCATAATCATTTGCTAACTTTGCTGCCCGTAAAAAAGATCGCAGAAAACAGGTCATTGGTCAATAAGTCATTAAGGAAGAAGTTGTCTTATAAAATGACTTATTGACCAATGACCCAATGACCCTGTTCCATGGACTATGGGCAATGGACTATGGACTTTTGCACGAACTTTAAAAAATAAGAATCAAGGACAAACATGATAAATATTACGCTACCGGATGGGGCAGTAAGGCAATACGAGAGTGGTGTTACTGCATTGGATATTGCAAGATCGATCAGCGAAGGGTTAGCACGAAAGGTGCTTGCCGCTAAAGTTAACGGCGAAGTTTGGGATGCTACGCGCCCAATTACAGGAGATGCTACATTAAAATTGGTTACCTGGGATGATTCTGAAGGAAAATCAACTTTCTGGCATTCTTCTGCGCACCTGATGGCAGAGGCCGTGGAAAGTATGTTTCCGGGAGTAAAATTTTGGGTTGGGCCGCCTTTGGATAACGGGTTTTATTATGATATGGATTTGGGGGACAGGAAGATGAGCGATGAAGACCTGCAGGTTTTGGAAAAAAAGATGAATGAATTGGCGAAGAAAAACAGCGCTTATATAAGAAAGGAGATTCCGAAAGCTGAAGCTATCGGATATTTTACCGAAAAGGGGGATGAATACAAACTTGATCTTTTGCAAAACCTGGAAGACGGTAAGATAACTTTTTACAGCCAGGGCAATTTTACTGATCTATGCCGCGGGCCGCATATTCCTAACACCAGCTTTATTAAGGCAATTAAGCTCACCAATATTGCAGGCGCTTACTGGAAAGGGGATGAGAAAAATAAACAGCTTACACGTGTTTACGGCATTACGTTCCCAAACCAAAAAGAGCTGGATGAATACCTTTTAATGCTTGAGGAAGCCAAGAAAAGAGATCACCGCAAACTGGGCAAGGAACTAAGCATTTTTACCATGGACGACGAAGTTGGGCAGGGGCTTGTTTTGTGGATGCCCAATGGCACCATCATAATTGAAGAATTGGAAAAGCTGGCAAAAGAGACAGAAGCCGCAGCCGGGTATAAGCGTGTGGTAACACCGCACATTGCAAAAGAAAGCCTGTACTTAACCAGCGGGCACCTGCCATATTACAAGGAAAGTATGTATCCCCCAATGGAACTGGATGGTACAAAATACTATTTGAAGGCAATGAACTGCCCGCATCACCATAAAATATTTGCGGCAGAACATAAAAGTTATAAGGACTTGCCATTGCGCCTCGCCGAATACGGTACCTGTTACCGTTACGAGCAAAGCGGGGAATTATTTGGCTTAATGCGCGTACGCTGCCTGCACATGAATGATGCCCACATTTATTGCACTAAAGAACAGTTTGCAGAAGAGTTTAAGGCAGTTAACGAAATGTACCTTAAGTACTTTAAGATATTTGGCGTTGACAAATTTGTTATGCGCCTGAGCCTTCACGACCCTGCAAAGCTTGGACAGAAATATGTTGACGAACCGGAATTATGGAAAGAGACCGAAGAAATGGTGCGTGCCGTATTGATAGACACAGGAACACCATTTGTTGAAGTGCAGGATGAGGCGGCATTTTATGGCCCCAAGATAGATGTACAGATATGGAGCATAATAGGCAGGGAATTTACACTGGCTACCAACCAGGTTGACTTTGCACAGGGCCGGCGTTTTAAGCTTGAGTTTACCAATAAGGATAATGCGCCCGAAACCCCGCTCATTATTCACCGGGCGCCTTTGGGTACCCATGAGCGGTTCATTGGCTTTTTGCTGGAACATTATGCAGGTAAATTCCCGGTATGGCTGGCGCCCCTGCAGGCAAAGATCCTTCCCATCAGTGATAAATTTATTCCTTACTGCAATGAAGTAAGGGCTAAGCTGGTTAAAGCAGGAGTAAGGGTAGAAATTGACGAACGCAGCGAAAAAATAGGCAAAAAGATACGTGAAGCTGAACTAAGCCGGGTGCCATATATGCTTGTAGTTGGCGAAAAGGAGATGAATGAAAGCATGCTTTCCGTACGCAGGCAGGGGAAAGGCGACACAGGTATGCAGCCGGTTTTAGAGTTTATTAATATGATTGTTGATGAAATTGAAGAAAGAAAGGGATAGAAGTGCTATTTTTACCATGAAAATTCAATAAAGGGTTACCTGTTAAGTAATTTTGTATTGAAATGATCAGCAAAAAGCGACAAAAGATTGTTTTTTGTAACAATAGTAATAAGCCGGGTATTGGCTTTATTATTGCATTTAATCACTAAAAAATTTATAACCAAACAAAAATTAATGGCATTACCGTACAGAGGTGGGGGAAGATTTAATCCCCGTTTTAACAGGCAGCCCGAGCCTGAACATCGTATTAACGATAGAATAAGGGTAGCCCAGGTTCGCCTGGTAGGAGAAAATGTTACTGTTGGCGTTTACCCCGTTGAAGAAGCAAGAAAAATTGCCCAGCAGCAGGAATTAGACCTCGTGGAGATCTCACCAAACGCAGACCCTCCTGTTTGCAAAGTAATAGATTATAAAAAATTCCTTTACGAGAAAAAGCGTAAAGAAAAAGAAATGAAGGCCAATGCCAAGCAAAGTGAAGTGAAAGAAATTCGCTTTACGCCTGGCACCGATGACCATGATTTTGATTTTAAAGCAAAGCATGCTGAGAAATTTTTGCAGGACGGCAACAAGGTTAAAGCCTATGTTCAGTTTAAAGGACGCGCCATCATGTTTAAAGAAAGAGGCGAATTGGTATTGCTGAAATTTGCCGAACGACTGGCAGAAGTAGGCCAGCCGGAAAGCTTGCCCAAGCTGGAAGGAAAAAGAATGTTCCTGATGCTTACGCCTAAAACAGGTAAAAAGAAAAAAGAAGTAGTAGCATAACAAAGAAAGAGGGTAAAAGCCCTCTTTTTAATTTTGCAAATCCCAAAAAAGACAAAGCCCAAAGTCCAGAGAAAAATAAAGTGATCTGTGCATACTATGCGTATAGAATTTTCACATATAGGTAAACAGCTTTCTACCCGGGTGTCAGGTGCTTCTGTGCGCAAGAAGGTTATTCAATGCATAGAAAAAAATGAAAAAGTCATTTTTGATTTTTCTGAAGTTGAGATTGTTTCTAACTCCTTTGCTGATGAGTGCTTTGCTAAACTGATGCTTGATTTTGATTTGCCACGGGTAAAAGCACACACAACATTTGAAAATGCTTCTCCATTTATAAAAGCAGTGATTGCTAATTCTTTTAAAGAGAGACTACAGGCCTTACACACCCGTTAAACTATTGCGGAAATTTTGAATGATTGCTGCCAAGTGTATTGGCGATATTTGTTTATCTGTTTATTTTACCGCACTTTCGCGGCACATTGAAGATTTAGTTCATGAAGAAGCAACAGCCTGTACCTGCCGTTATGCAGCCCTTCCTTGACGGAAAAGTGTTATTGATAGATAAACCTAAGGATTGGACTTCCTTTGACGCCATACGAAAAATACGTAGTCTTACCGGGGTATCTAAAGTTGGGCATGCCGGTACATTAGACCCGCTGGCTACGGGGTTACTTATAATTTGCACAGGAAACTTTACTAAGAATATTACGGAGTACATGGGCATGGAAAAAGAATATACCGGTTCTTTTACCATTGGGGCCACAACCCCAACTTTCGACATGGAAGGTGCCCCTGAAAATATTACAAATATCTCTGCAATTACTGAAGGCATGGTGCATGCAGCAACTGAGCAATTTAAAGGAGACGTTATGCAGGTGCCGCCAATATTTTCTGCCGTAAAAATCGACGGCAAACGTGCTTACAAATCTGCCCGGAAAGGAAAAGAAATAGAGATACAGCCCCGCACCATTACAATTAAAGAATTTGAGATCACAAAAATAGAGTTGCCAAAAATATACTTTAAAGTAGTTTGCTCAACCGGTACTTATATACGCAGCCTTGCAAACGATTTTGGTAAAGCCCTGGGTGTGGGCGGCTATCTCAGCAGCCTGCGCCGTACGCGTATTGGCAATTTTTTAGTGGAAGATGCTTTAAGTATAGAAGCTATGGAAGAAGAGGTGAGAAAGATGCATGAGATTAAATAATTTTTTTTACTTGATAGTATGGAAATTAAAATTAATGATTGGACAGGTTATTGGAATTATTTCGATAGGCTCTGTGCGATGCTTAAGGATAATAATAAAGAAGATGTTGTTGCTCAATTAAGAAAAGCACAGTTATATGTAAATGGGTTGACCGATGGTTGGTTTGAATTTTTATATTCTTTCGAAGAAGTTATAAAAAACAACAAAGGGGAACTAACCAAAGATGAAAAAGAACTTGCAGAAAAACTGATCGCCTTGTTACGAAAATCTATTAAGTTATAATAATTAATCTCTATTTTTCTTTACTTTCTTTTTAAATAGTAAGCGCCTCTAATAGCATTTTCCCGAATTTTGCGGCATGTATCTGCAAAAGAAAGATGTCGCCTTAATGGCTGTTTGCACAGGCCTTATCGTTGCCAACATTTGGTATATACAGCCATTGATAGTGCTTATTGCAAAAGATTTCAATATCCCCGAAAATGTTGCAGGCAGCGCCAGCTATTTAACGCAGGCTGGGTATGCCGTTGGGTTATTATTGTTCGTTCCGCTCGGCGATATGATAGAGCGTAAAAAGCAAATTATTTTAACTCTGTCACTCGCTATTGTTGCCTTAGTTGTTACAGCGCTTGCCAAATCTTTCTGGTTATTACAGATAGCGTGTTTTATGGTTGGTTTTGGGTCAATTGTACCTCAATTAATATTGCCATTATCCGCTACGCTGGCGCACCCTTCACAGCGTGGTAAAGTTATCGGTATGGTGATGAGCGGCTTGCTGGTGGGCATTCTTTTATCAAGGGTGCTCAGCGGTGCTATAGGGGAGTGGCTTGGCTGGCGCAGCATGTACTGGATAGCATCAATATTATGCCTGGGCTTGCTGCCGTTGATCTATAAAAGGTTTCCTACAACCAAACCGGCGTTCAGGGGCAATTATCTTTCTTTAATGAAGTCGGTAATTAACCTCATCAAAACGCAACCAATGCTTCGCGAAGCAACTGCTATCAGTTTTACCTGCTTTGCGGTATTTGGTTCATTCTGGACAACAATGGTACTCCTTTTCTCAAACCAGCCTTTTCACTTCACGTCAGATAAAATAGGATTATTTGGGCTTGCGGGCGCCGCAGGCGCCATGGCAGCACCCTTAGTGGGCAAACTTGGCGATAAAGGCAACCTGCGCATAACTGTCGGGTACGGGCTGCTCTTATATATAATAAGTATAGCGTTTATGTATTTTACAAGGCAAAATGTAATTGGCTGTATTGCAGGTGTTATTTTAATTGATGTTGCGCAACAATCCGTGCACGTATCCAACCAAACAAGGGTATATACTTTAATACCCGAAGCGAGAAACAGGCTTAATACCGTGTATATGGCTTTCAGTTTTGCGGGAACAGCTATGGGGTCTGCCCTTGGTTTGTTTTTATGGAAGCACTATACCTGGCTTGGCGTTTCAGTGGGAAATATTTGCCTTTTGCTTGTGGGCTTTGCAATCTATTCCCTTACCTACAAGAGTAAAAGAAAAATGGTATTGACGGCGTGAAGAAGAAAGTACTCAATTTAAATTGAACTCTGGTGATTTAAAAGTGTTTCCCTGGTTAAGATCTCCGGTTTCATACCCTTTTTTAAACCAGTAAACTCGTTGCGCTGATGTGCCATGGGTAAATGAATCCGGTACCACATATCCCTGGGATTCTTTTTGCAGCCTGTCGTCCCCGATAGCATTTGCGGCATTCAGGGCATCTTCAATATCCCCTGGTTGTATAATTTTTTTCATCTCGTCAGCATAATGCGCCCAAATACCTGCAAAAAAATCAGCCTGTAATTCAACTTTTACTGATAAAGCATTCATTTCTTTTTCACTCAATTGTCCACGCAGTGCATCAACTTTATCGGTAATACCCAGCAATCGTTGAACGTGATGCCCAACTTCATGTGCTATAACATAAGCTCTTGCAAAATCGCCGGATGCATTCAGCTTGTTCTGCATTTCCTGGAAAAAGGAAAGGTCTAAGTACACTTTTTCATCTGCCGGGCAATAAAAAGGCCCTGTTGCCGCGCTCGCGAAACCGCATCCCGACTGTGAATATTGTGTAAAGAGCACCAGGTGCGGATCCTGGTAAGTTTTATGCATGCTGTCAAATAGTTTTATCCAAACGTCTTCTGTATAACCCAATACCACTGCCACAAATTTTTTTGAACTGTCGTCTGCCTGCTGTTGTTGTTCAGATTGAGGCGTCATATTATTGTTATTCAGAACCTGGTTGGGATTGCCACCCAAAAGATAAATAATAACGCCGATAATAATTGAGCCGATGCCTCCCCCCACAATAAGGCCGCCCCCGCCTATTCCCCTGTTGTCTTCAACATTTGAACTTTCTCTTCCGCTACCCCACAACATAATTGTACGTTTATATTTTTTAAAAAGATGTGGACCCGCTAAACAGTATTGAAAAAACCGTACCATTATCCAGGATAGTAATCAAAGGCCTAAAAGAATTAATATAAGGGTACCTTTTGCCCGGATAAAAAATAGTTTGCATTGCAACTAACATTTGTTAGCGCGAAGCTTATTTTTGCGCTATTAATTACACAATATGCATTTTCAATTAAGCGAAGAGCATTTAATGATCCAAAAGGCAGCGCGCGATTTTGCTCAACAGGAATGTTTGCCCGGTGTTATTGAACGCGATGAAAAAATGATCTTTCCAAAAGAACAGGTGATGAAGCTTGCCGAGCTTGGTTTTATGGGAATGATGGTTGACCCCAAATATGGCGGCGCCGGAATGGATACGATAAGTTATGTGCTGGCAATAGAAGAAATAAGCAAAATAGATGCAAGCGTGAGCGTTTGTATGAGTGTAAATAACAGCCTTGTAAGCTGGGGGCTTGAGGCTTATGGCAATGAAGAGCAAAAGCAAAAATACTTAGTGCCGCTTGCGCAGGGCAGAAAAGATGGTGGCTTATATATTGGCGCGTTTTTATTAAGTGAGCCCGAAGCAGGCAGTGATGCTACGCATCAAAGAACTACCGCGGAGGACAAAGGCGACCATTATATTTTGAATGGCACCAAAAATTGGATAACCAACGGAAACAGTGCGAGTGTGTATTTGGTAATGGCCCAAACGGATACCAGTAAAGGCTCACACGGAATAAATACTTTTATTGTAGAAAAAAATTGGCCCGGCGTAACAGTTGCCGGAAAAGAAAATAAATTGGGCATCCGCGGCAGCGATACGCATACCATACTTTTTAATGATGTAGTTGTGCCAAAAGAAAACAGGATAGGGGAGGATGGCTTTGGGTTTAAATTCGCCATGAAAACCCTTGCCGGGGGCCGCATTGGCATTGCATCGCAGGCATTGGGTATAGCAAGCGGCGCTTATGAATTAGCATTGAAATATTCAAAACAAAGAAAGGCATTTGGTAAAGAAATAATGCATCACCAGGCCATTCAATTTAAGCTTGCGGATATGGCTACACGTATTGAAGCTGCAAGGCTGCTTTGTTTAAAAGCGGCCTATGAAAAAGACCAGCATCTTGATTATACCTTAAGCTCATCCATGGCAAAGGTATTTGCGTCAGAAACTGCCATGTGGACAACCACCGAAGCGGTGCAGATACACGGCGGGTATGGGTATGTAAAAGAATACCATGTTGAACGCCTGATGCGCGACGCCAAAATAACGCAGATATACGAAGGCACCAGCGAAGTACAGCGTATTGTAATTAGCCGAACTATATTAAAGTAGAGGCTATCGTGCTTTACCTTTGCAAAAAACATTGATTGATGGCTGTTAACACAGAGGCATACAAAAACATTAAACAGGAATTAGACGCAAAGAATATAACGCTGGTAGCTGTTTCCAAAACTAAACCCGTTGAAGATATTAAGGCTTTGTATGAACTTGGCCAGCGCGATTTTGGAGAAAATTATGTACAGGAACTCGTTGACAAAGAGGCGCAATTGCCAAAGGATATTCGCTGGCATTTTATAGGCCATTTGCAAAGCAATAAAGTAAAATACATTGCGCCATTTGTACACCTAATACATGGGGTTGACAGTATTAAACTGCTTAAAGAAATAGACAAACAAGCACAAAAAAATAACCGTATTATTGATTGCCTGTTACAGGTGCATATAGCACAGGAAGAAACAAAATTTGGGTTTGACGAGGACGAATTACTAAACACTAATTTTGACGAGTTACACGAATTAAAAAATGTGCGGGTGACAGGCCTTATGGGTATGGCATCTTTTACAGAGGATATGGATAAAGTAAGGAGGGAGTTCCGGTATCTTAAAGCGTTATTTGTTCAATTTTCTCTTCTGTCATCTGTCAACTCCCATCTGTCAACCCTTTCCATGGGTATGAGCAGCGATTACAAAATAGCCGTTGAAGAAGGCTCAAACATGGTGCGTATCGGCAGCCTGCTATTTGGCGCAAGGGAATATGCTAAATAATTTTATATGACTATCCGCATATAGCAACCAAGATAATCCTTAGTGCCCTTTGTGTTGCATTTTCTTCGTGCCCTTCGTGGTTCTATTTCTTTTTTACCACAAAGTCCTCAAAGGAATATCACAAAGAACACAAAGGTTGTTTATAACATTGTTTAAGTTGATGTGTACGGATAGTCATATAATTTTACATGAGTAATAAAAAATAAATTTCTTCTTTTAAAGCGGAAATTTGCTTTAAATAAAATTCTTTATGTAAATTTCATTCCTAAATCAAAATTTATAAATCGGTAACCCCTATTTAATTATTATGAAAGTAACACATGCAGATCCCGCAGTTCAAAAGATTGTTGAAAAAAAGAAAGAACGCTTAAACGAAAAGAATCAATTATCTAAAATTGATAAGCTGGCATTGTGGATAACTACTAAAGTGGGTACCATGGGTTTTTTCTTTATAATTTTTGTATGGACAATCGTTTGGCTTGGCTGGAATATGTTTGCGCCGCAAAGCACCCGCTTCGATCCTTACCCGGCTTTCGTGCTTTGGCTATTCATATCAAATATGATACAAATATTTTTGATGCCTCTTATTATGGTGGGGCAAAACCTGCAGTCCAGGTATGCAGAGGCAAGAGCAGAAGCTGACTTTGAAATAAACACCAAAGCGGAAATTGAAGTAGAAACAATTTTGGAGCATCTCGAAAGTCAAAACAAGTTAATGCTTCAGATACTGGAAGAATTGAAG
>JABDFW010000053.1:19920-23812 GCA_013286305.1 Bacteroidota bacterium | reverse complement strand
CCGAATTTTTCCTTTAATATTTCTTCTAATTTTTCTTCATACCCATTTGTTGATTCGTATATTATTTTGCCCTGTGCATCGATCAAAAAATATTTTGGTACTTCTGTTATTTTGTACGCCTTTTCAATATCACCATTACCTACAAGATTTGTATATGTCAGGCCTTTTTTTTCAACCAGAAGTTTAGCGCTTTCCCGGCTTTTTGCTTCATTCATAATACCCATGATCATCAACCCTTTTTTGGCGTATTTGTCAGCAAGCGCCTGCACCTTAGACATTGATTGAACACATGGGCCACACCATGTTTCCCAAAAATCCAGCAATACTATTTTTCCTTTGCCATCGTTTAAAGAAACCGCTTTATTGGTAAAGCTCTGTAACAAAAAAGCAGGCGCCTCAGTACCAACTAATGTTGCAGCGGGCTTTTTTTCGTCAACTTTTAAAGTATAACTGTTTAAATAATTTTTATCATCTATATCATTTACACCGGGACTGTTTATTTTAACTTCACTTAATATATACATCTGCACCTGCTTTTTATTAAGGCTTATAAGCGAAACGGCCATTTTAACCGGTAAGCGGGTAGCCCCGTCTAAATAGATCAGCTTATAATGATCTGTTATATTACCTGAGGTATCATCCTTGTAATCAAACCGCAACACATCAACTCCGTTTTCTTTGTAGCTCCTGACAGAAGCATAATTTTTATCTAAGATCATTAAATCAGGTACCACCATTTGACCACCAGGAAAGCCCGTTATCCAGGTGCCGGGTTTATTTAAAACAGAATATGTTTTTGCAGAATCGTCAATACTAAACATACGGTACCCATCATATAAATCATTTTCCTGTACATCATTTCGCGAAGCAAGAAAATGAAAACCAAAAAGCGTATCAGTTGTATCTTTTTTAAGAATGCATTTTCCCTCATGGTTCCAAACATCGCCTGTAGTAAAAGTATCTATACACTGTACCACGTAGTACGCTGTTTTTACATTTCTAACAGCATTTAGGTAATCATGCAACACCGTGTTTTCATTTTGGGCATAACACTTACCGCCAAAACAAATAAGGGATAATAAAACAATATTGGTAATCAGCCGTTTCATTCTTTTTAATTTAAACAAGTAGAAAGTTGGGAAATCAAATGTACGATTTATTTCGTACACCTGTATATTATTATGATCTTATTAAATAGCAAACAATACTGTACGACGTACCTGTAATAAATAAAACATAATTACCTTTCATTTTAACATACGAAATGGTTGCTAATAATAAACATCTGAAAGAACTTGCTGCTTTATTTCTAAAATTAGGGGTAACTGCATTTGGCGGCCCTGCCGCGCATATTGCAATGATGCAAAAAGAAGTAGTGGATAAGCGAAAATGGATGGATCACCAACATTTTTTAGATCTTATAGGCGCAACTAATTTAATACCCGGGCCCAACAGCACAGAAATAGCTATTCACATAGGCCATGAACGGGGGGGGATGGCGGGGGCTTTTGATTGCAGGCTGCTGTTTTATAATGCCAGCAGTAATTATTACCGGCTTTATTGCGTGGTTATACCAGCTTTACGGACAGTTGCCCCAGGTAACATCTTTTATATATGGCATTAAGCCTGCTATTATTGCGGTAATTTTAGCCGCAGTGTATCCTCTTGCAAAAAAGGCATTTAAATCAATTGAATTAATTATTATAGGCGCTGTTACCTGTATTGTTACTCTTTTAGGAATGAATGAAATTTATGCCATGTTTGGTGCTGGTTTGCTGACACTATTAATATTTGTTGGCCGCAGGCCCCCACGGGTGATAAAGAATTTTTTCCCGGCCATACTTCTTCAAATTCCAACAGTAGCAGTAAACAACATGAGGGTGTTCCTGGTTTTTTTAAAAATTGGCGCTATATTGTATGGCAGCGGTTATGTATTATTTGCTTTTTTAGATAATGAACTTGTGGCCAAAGGGCTGCTAACCAGGCACCAGCTGATAGATGCCATCGCTGTTGGCCAATTTACCCCCGGCCCTGTTTTTTCATCGGTTACTTTTATCGGGTGGCAAATGAACGGGCTGCAGGGTGCTGCTCTGGCTACGCTTGCTATCTTTCTGCCTTCTTTTGTATTCGTTGCCTTGCTTAACCCTTTAGTGCCGGTAATGCGAAGGTCAAAGCTATTTTCCGCTTTTTTAGACGGCGTAAATGTTGCATCAATTGGTATAATCCTTACCGTGTGTATTAGTTTTGGCAAAGAAACGATCACCGACTGGAGAACGATAGCGATTGCCCTGGCAAGCCTTTTTGTTACATTCAGGTTTAGAAATATAAACAGCGCGTTTATAATACTCGGCGGCGCGGCATTAGGGTATGCCCTTAGCTATATAAGTGCATAACAATTTGTTGCCCTGTAAAAATGAAGGAGGAAAAAACCGGGTTTGTATATCCAAAAGAAGGCTAAGCTGCAAGTGCAAAAAAAATTCTAATAAAAAAACTAAGCACAGCCTGTATAACGTAAGTATGGTTGCATTGAAATGTTACATTTGGCGTAACCATATTTTAATTAGCACTGCTATGGCAAGCAACGAATATCATTTTATTACACACTGGAAAGTAAAAGCAACCTGCGAAGAGGTTTATCGTACGCTGGAAGATATAGATACACTGGCGGAGTGGTGGCCGAGCGTCTATCTCGACGTTAAAGTGCTTGAAAGGGGCGTACCGGGCGGCGTGGGAAAAGTGGTTGACCTGTACACCAAGGGCTGGCTGCCCTATACGCTGCGCTGGAAATTTAAAGTAACGCAAACAAGTTTCCCCGGTGGGTTTGCGCTGGATGCCTATGGCGACCTTGCCGGGAAAGGTGTATGGACATTTGAGCAAAGCGGCGATGATTGCCTTATAACCTATGACTGGAGGATTGATGCGGAAAAACCGTTGCTGCGCAAGTTCTCTTTTCTAATGAAGCCCCTATTTGCCGCCAACCACAGGTGGGCGATGAGTAAAGGCGAAAAGAGCTTAAAGCTTGAATTACAACGCAGGAAGGCTGCAAATGATAAAGACAAAAATATGATTGCGCCGCCACCCGGCCCTACCTTCCCTCACAACCTTACCGGCAATAAAGTATTTAAATAAGAGAATTAAGAGGCATGAAAAGTTTGACAGGGTACCGTCATTTTTCCTTTCGCTTTGTAATTTATTTCTTTTAGTGCATCAGCTTTTGTATTATAGAACGCATCATTGGAGAATATTGAAAAGGATGTAACTACTCTAAAAGCTTCCCACGTTCAATTCTTTCTTTAGCTTCAACCAGGATACTATGTATCTTTCTTTCAAGTTCTCTCTTAGGGGGCAGTTCTGTCCAATATTCAGCCACCATGATGCCATCTTTATGCATTTCCAATAATTCTACCTGCTCCCTGCTGCTTTCTGCACATAGAATCAATCCTACGGGTGGCAATTCACCATCCGTCTTTTCATATCTATCCAGCCATTTTAAGTACAATTCCATCTGGCCTTTATGCTTAGCCTCGAATTTGCCCAGTTTTAGTTCAATAGCTACCAGCCGTCGGAGATTTCTGTGATAAAATAACAGGTCTAAATAAAAATCCTCTCCGTCAATGATCATTCTTTTCTGACGTTCAATAAAAGCAAAACCTTTACCAAGTTCGAGAATAAAAGCCTCCAGTTCGTTGAGTATAGCTCCTTCCAGATCTTTTTCCAGGTAGGTGTTTTGTAACCCCAAAAAGTCTAAAAAATATGGGTCTTTAAAGTTGTTTAGGATGGCCGGGTGGCCACTGATATTTTGAAGGTTGGCGATTCCCGTGCGTTCAAATGCCTTAGTTGAAATTTGCCTGCGTAAATCCCTGATTCCCAATACCTGGTTAGCCGCCAGTTG
>JABDFW010000053.1:0-19910 GCA_013286305.1 Bacteroidota bacterium | reverse complement strand
ACAGCGATGGCATCTATCAGCTGGTGCCTGGTTAGCAGCCAGTTGTGCATAGAAAAACTTTGACTCCCGGTTTTTTAAAGGTAACAATTCTATAAAATGCGACCAGCTTAACTGTCGGGTTAGTGGCAATATGGTTTCAATCTCGCGGAATTGTTCTGCAAACTGCATCATTCTCCGTAAATTCCTTAATTCAAAGTTTTTTCCATATTGCGCCGTCAATTGTGCCGACACTGTCGACACAATTCGTTTGGCGTATTCTGCCCGTTTATTATTAAGAATTTGCTTATTGACACGGTTGCCAATCTGCCAAAAAAGGATTGTCAGTGTGCTGTTAGCATGAGAAATGACCTGCCGACGGCTTTGTTCTATAAGTTCAGAAAGCTCCATAAGCAAAGCATTCTCATCCTCAACCCTTTTTGTACTCATTGTCATTTGTTAATATCGCAAAAATAACACCATACAACAAAGCGGCGCATTGAAAATTATAAAAAATGTTGCATCATAAGCTTAAGAGTAACACACTTCCCATTAACTGGAATAAATTGTTTCAAAAAATGTACGGATTTTGAAAAGGTGATTGTCTTTAACAAAAGACGATCGATGAATGTACTATTTCCCACATTTCTTTGTGGTATCTTCTTCATAATATTTCCCGGAAAAGTGAAAGCAACTGCCTTTTTGCCTGATGTGCGTGATAGCACACATGATTCTTTAAAACTCAGCGGTAGTGCAGAACTTGATAAAATTGGCTTAGCCCCTATGCCGGTTTTGCCTTTTTATAAGCCTGTTGCAACAGCTTCATTATCATTAACAAAAAAAGGGTGGAGCTACGGGGCCGATTTTTCTATTGGCCTGAATGGAAGGCCATGGATGAGCAATAATTGGTTTCATTACCGGTTATTCGATAGAAAAAAATTACAGGTAAGCGCCGGAATAAACCCCTTTCTCTATTTTGCAACCAGTACTGTTGGTTCAAAAAAAGAAATGATAAACGTAACCCGGAATATATCTTTTGAGGCATCAGGCAATTATAAATTCTCAGATAAGTGGGCATTAAATTTTACGTACAGGTATGATCATGGTTTTAACAACGTGATACTGCCGGGTAATTTTTTTTGCACAAGTATTTTTTCAAAAAGTAATATATCTAAATCAATATTTATTAATGTGAATGCTCATTTAATTTATTTTGATTACGTCAATAATATTGTAGGGTTATTTGGGGCAGGTGAAATAATTGTGGCGCATAAAAAATTTCCATTGTCAGCTTATATACAGGGTAACCAGCCATTTTGGGCTAAATTTAGCGGTGCGGCGTTTATTTGGAATACGGGCATGGTTTACTCTTTTTAAAATATTTTCATAAAGCTCCCTGTTCATGTTTTATTGTTGAGAAACAGCCGGAATATTTTCGAACATCCGTTAGTTTGTCACGTCATTGTACCTCAGCCAACATTAGCACGATTTTAGCGTGTATAATACGGGGGCGGATTGCTGTAAGTTTTATTATTGCATGCGTTTAGGGGTACTCCCATCCCTTTGGGCGTGATTAAAAAAAGAGAGCATCTTATGAATAAAAAAACGTTCGTGTTTATTGCTGCATCGGGTGCTGCCTTAACGGCTGCTGTGCTAATTTCATTAAGATGTGCGAAAAAGACCAAACAGAAAAAAAGGCTTACGGTAGTTGCCAATGCAGGATATGAGACTGCTTATGACATTCATTTCCCACTACGGCATAACAAGCCCGGCAAAAGTTTTGCTCCATAGAACCGGGCCCGGATGAGCAGTCATTCGGGCGGACGTTCAATTCGTTCTATTGCGTTTTCAAACTATCCACCGGGCTCTCTCTCAATCCTTCAATATTATTTTGCATACTGCTGATCAAGAAACAGGTATCTGCCACGCCCGTTTTCGGGTGCAAGTTGTGTAACAACATCTATATTTATAACCTGAACATTATTATTACCTGTAATTGGCAGCCATAGTGGTAAATTTTGCCCATTAGGGTTGCCGGTTTTAATAAAATTGGCGAAATACTGCTCCATGGTTGCAGAAACTTTATAATCATCAGGCGTCCAGCTATATACTTTATTCGTTGCCAGGTTACCCATAGCATATTCTATTTCCGAGGCATGGGACGCGCCTACAAGCGGTGGCGGCATTTTATTAGCAGATGTATCGCCGCCCCGTACCACGCCACCTGCCAAACCAGGTTTAGCATTACCCATTTGGGCAGTCATGGCTGGCCGGGCCCGGGAAAATATATACCGGTACACGGGTTTGCCGCCGGTCGCTATCTGCATGTCAGCCCATTTCCAGGTGGTGTAAACAATAAAACGGTCGCTGGCAAGAGCAGTAGCAGAGCGAATTACCTCGTCTTGTGTCTTTCCGGGGTACAATTCCATCACCGCATCGGCTTTGTCGTTATAAAGCTGCTTAACAGTTTTCGAATAATTTTCAGGTGTTGGTAAACTGCCCCTCATCAATGCCATATAGGGAATTTCAGCGGAATTCCATCCAACTAACAAAGGAACATGTGCCTGCTTGCCTTCAGCAAAAATAGCGGCAGGCGTTTCAGGTAAAAAATACCCGTCAACAAGTACAGACACTGAAAATGCGCCGGGCTTTGAAGCTGCATCTAATAATTGGGCGGCAGGCATTGCGCGCAGGTCTGCTAATGATTTTGCGCCAGCCTTTGCAGCAAAATCAATTCCTTTTTTCTCGCCATCTGCAAGCGGTAAAGGGCCAATAGACGGTTTAAATAAACCACCGCTTTCGCCTATAGCTCCGGCAATCAGGTCTTTAGATAATGGTGAAGCCATTTGTGCAGAAACCGATATTGATCCCGCAGATTCACCGGCAATAGTTACCTTTTTGGGGTCGCCGCCAAATGCCGCAATATTTTTAATTACCCATTGCAAGGCCGCATTCTGATCCAGCAATCCATAATTGCCTGAAGCATGGTGTGGTGATTCCTGTGTTAACTCAGGATGCGCAAGAAAGCCAAACACGCCGAGCCTGTAATTTACCGTAACGGCTACAATACCTTTGGCAGCCATGCTTTCTCCATCATAACGGCTTTCAGAACCATCGCCTGCAACAAAACCGCCCCCGTAAAAATATACCAGCACCGGCAGTTTTTCTTTTGCTGATCTTGCAGGCGTCCACACATTTAAATAAAGGCAATCTTCACTCATACTGTCCGCACGGAACATCATATCACCAAATACATTTTTTTGCATAGCATTATGGGCAAAATGATCAGCTTTGCGAACACCGGTCCAATTGATAACGGGCTGCGGTTCCTTCCATCTTAAATTGCCAACCGGGGGCTGCGCAAACGGAATGCCTTTAAATAACCGGATACCTCCTGGATCTGTAATTCCTTCTAAAATTCCATTTGAAATTGTTACTCGCGTTGAGTTTTGCGCTATCGCGGAAAGAAAAATTAAATTCACCAGCAATAAAACAAAAGATATTTTTTTCATAACAACAAGTTGATATTTCGAAATGCAGGTTTCCGGTATTTATTGTAACATTTTGTTACAATAATAGCCCGCTTTGCCGAGATTATCAAATTTTTCGTTTACTTTCAGGCAAATTTTTTTATGGAGGAGGGATTTATTCCGGATGTGACGAGGGCTAATGGGAAAGGGTACATTCATTCAATTGCGATAGATGCGGTTATTTTTGGCTTTCACGACCGGCAGTTAAAGGTTTTGCTGCTGGAATATAAAAGCACCAACCTGTTTGCATTACCGGGCGGGTTTATCATGGAAAAAGAAGACCTTAACAATGCCGCTACAAGAGTAGTAACACACCGCACGGGGCTGAAAAATATTTTTCTTGACCAGTTTTATGCATTTGGCAATTACAGCCGTTATGATCCGCAGCCACTTAAAACTATCATGACGGCTAATGGAATAACACCAGGTGATAAGCACTGGCTTTTAGGCCGCTTTATTACCGTGGGATATTACGCCCTGGTAGATTTTACAAAGGCCGTGCCTGCGCCTGACGGGGCATCAGATAACTGCAAATGGTATGACCTGAACAAATTGCCAAAATTAATGTTAGACCATAAGGTTATTATAAAAAAAGCCCTTGAATGCTTACAGGTTAGCCTTGACCAAAAATTAACCGGCTTTAATCTTTTGCCTGAGTATTTTACCATGGGCGAACTGCAAAATGTATATGAAACCATCCTCGGTAAAAAATTTCTGCGTGCGGCTTTTCAGCGTAAAATGCTTGGGCTTGGCATATTAGAAAGGGTTTCAAAAAAGTTTACCGGCAAAGCGCACAAAGCGCCTTACTTGTATAGGTTTGTTTCAGCGCACAAGGCATGATCACTCTTCACAAATATCTTCTCCAAAAATATCTGCACTCACATTCTTTTTCTCCGTCAACATTATTCCCCAACTGCATAATATATTACTTTAGCAAACTGAAAACACAAACAGGTAAAACAATCATCAATAAACAAAGCCACATGAAACATTTTTCACGCGCATTAATTACAGCCTTTATAATGGCTGGTTTAATAAGCAAAGCAACTGCACAGCAACAAACCATGAAGCCGGAAGAAACAGAGTTTTACAGCCCTGTGCCGCCGGTGGTAACGCCGGGCACAACCGTGGGCCAGGCCCCCAGCGATGCCATTATTTTGTTTGATGGCAAAAACCTTGACGAATGGGTTAACGTAAAAGACAGCATGCCTGCCAGCTGGATACTTGCAGACAGTGTAATGACTGTTAATAAAGCTACCGGCGATATTCAAACCAAAAAGAGCTTTAGCAGCTACCAACTGCATATTGAGTACCGCATACCCGCCAACATTACCGGCAACGGCCAGGCACGTGGCAACAGCGGCATATTTTTAGCTTCGCTGCCATGGGGTGCAGGTGGATACGAATTGCAGGTGCTTGACAATTATAATAATAAAACTTACACAAACGGCCAGGTGGGCAGTATGTATAAACAGGGAGCGCCATTGGCCAATGCCTGCCGCCCGCCCGGCGAATGGCAATCGTACGATGTGATATGGACCGCACCTGAATTTAACAGCAATGGCGGCCTTAAAAGCCTGGCGCGTGTTACCGTATTGCATAATGGCGTATTGGTGCAGAACAATACCACGCTGCTTGGCGATACTCCATACATAGGCTACCCGTCCTATCACAAGCATGGGCCCGCGCCAATAAAGCTGCAAGCCCATGGGGACAAAAGCGAGCCTATAAGCTATCGCAATATTTGGGTGAGGCCGCTGTAAGAAAATGCAGTTGACAGATGAAAGGAAGAGGTCATTGAGTCATTAAGTCATTAGTCATTAAGTCAGAAACTTCGGACATTGGGAAGAAGATGACAGACGACAGCAAAGAAGTCATTGAGTCATTAGTCATTAGTCATTGGCCCGAAGCTTCGGGCATTAAGAAAGTTGACAGGTCAGATATCGTCATTGCGAAAAAATCAGCGGAGGTTTGTGTACGGGGATTTTTGTGGCAATCTGCTGGATAATAGTTTGACAGATGAGAGTCATCGGGTCATTAAGTCCTAAGTGGCCAATTGACTTAATGACCAATGACTTTTTATCTAAATTGCAGCATGAAAACAGCTTATATAATTGATGCGGTACGAACACCTATTGGCCGTTATGGCGGAAAACTTAGCTCATTAAGGCCTGATGACCTGCTGGCTTATGTTATAAGGGCTTTAATAACCCGCAACGAAGGCATAGATGTGGGATTGATTGAGGATGTAATTGCCGGTGCTGCAAACCAGGCAGGTGAAGATAACCGCAATGTGGCGCGTATGGCGGCATTGCTGGCGGGTTTGCCAACATCGGTTGCGGGCAATACGGTGAACCGTTTGTGCGCAAGCGGCATGCAGGCGGTAATGGACGCGGCAAGGGCCATTATGTGCGGTGAAGGCATGATGTATATTGCCGGCGGTGTGGAAAGTATGACGAGAGCGCCTTTTGTTATGCCTAAAAGCGAGGCGGCATTTAGCCGTAAACCGGAGATATACGATACAACCATAGGATGGCGGTTTACCAATAAATTTCTAGCCGAAAAATATTATCCCTACTCCATGGGTGAAACCGCTGAAAATGTAGCGCAGGAATGGCATATTACACGCGAACAGCAGGATGCCTTTGCACTGGCTTCGCAGGAAAAATATTTTGCTGCTTTAAAGGCAGATAAATGGATGGAAGAGATTGTTGCCGTAGAAATGATAAACGACAGGCTGATCAGCTGGTTTAGCAATGATGAGCACCCGCGGGAAACATCGCTGGAGAAACTGGCTGCATTAAGACCTGCTTTTGCAAAAGAAGGCTCGGTAACTGCGGGTAATAGCAGCGGTATTAATGATGGCGCTGCCGCGGTATTGCTGGCAAGTGAAGAAGCGGTAAAACAGTTTAACCTTTACCCTGTGGCAAAAATTGTATCTATGGCTGTTGCAGGCGTTGACCCTGCTATAATGGGCATGGGGCCTTTTCCTGCATCAATGAAGGTTTTGCAGCGTGCAGGCTTAACAGTGAATGATCTTGACCTGGTTGAATTAAATGAAGCATTTGCCTCACAATCCCTTGCCTGTATTAAAGAACTTGGGCTTGATGAGCAAAAAGTAAATGTAAACGGCGGCGCTATTGCACTGGGACATCCTTTAGGTTGCAGCGGAGCGAGAATTATAACAACACTGGTTCATGAAATGCGCAGAAGGGAAAGTAAATATGGCCTCGCAACCATGTGTGTTGGCGTGGGGCAGGGGGCATCTATTATTTTTGAAGGAATAACAGGGTAAAAATTTTTTTTTCATATTTTCTTAGTATTTTGACACCTTATTGCAACAAAAGTTTAAACCAAAAATCGTTATATGAAAAAATTGTTTTTTATTCTTGCGGGCGTAGTTATTTCGTCAGTAACCTATGCACAGGATGCTATGCATAAAGATTCTGCTTCATTCACTGATTATTACGGAAAATATAAATTTGAAGCAGGAAGCCCCGTTGAAGAGGTTGGCATTGAATGGAAAGATAGTGTGCTGGTTATTACCTCTGCCATGGGCGACGCCACGATGACACAATTGGGTGTTGACAGCTTTAGCATGAGTTATGAAGACGGCGTTATTCTTTTTAAACGTGGCGATGATAAAAAAGTTAAAGGCTTGGTTATTACTGTATCGGGCACGGTACTTAACGGCGACAGGGAAGCTGATACAAAAGGTACATCGTTACAGAGAAGAGATTTGTTTGAGGAAAGAAAAGCAGTAGCGGTAAAATAAAAAGAAGTTGTTATAAGAATAGTGCCCCGGAGAGTTTACCGGGGCATTGCTATTTATAGGGTGACGTGGTTGATAAGAAATGTCGTGACCAATCCTGAAAGGATTGAATGTTTATAGCGACGGTGTAACGTGCACATTCGACCCCTGATGGGGTCGTATAAACATACTGATTTTCTTTCTATAAACATTTGAACCCTTTGGGTTCAAAGAAATCATCATTCTATCCCATATAATTTAACCCTTCTTGCTTATCCCCGCGCTATTTATAGGATGATGTGGTTGATCAGCTCCTGTTGTTGCACAGTTTGTTGTTCCCCCTTTTTTAAATCTTTTAAAGTACAGGTGCCATCTTCTAACTCTTTTATGCCGATGATAACTGCGTAAGGAATATTTTTTCTATCGGCGTATTTAAATTGTTTGTCAAATTTTACCTGTTCGGGGTATATTTCGCAACGGATATTTTTACTGCGAAGTTGCTGCATTAAGCTGAATGCTGCCTTGCTTTCCGCTTCGCCGAGGTTAAAGAATAATACCTGTGTACCTAAATGCACCTCTTCGGGGAATAATTTTAGTTCTTCCATCACATCATAGATCCTGTCAACACCAAAGCTAATACCTACGCCCGGCAGGTTGGGTACACCAAACAGGCCGGTAAGGTCGTCGTAACGGCCACCGCCGCCAATACTGCCCATTTGTGCATTTCTTGCTTTTACTTCCAGTATGGTGCCGGTGTAATAATTAAGGCCCCGGGCAAGGGTGACATCAATAATTAATGTATTTGGCCAAATATTTAAGTTGTAATTTAAAATATATTCTATTTCTTCAAGCCCTTGTTTTCCAGTCTGACTATTTAAAAAGAATTTTTTTAACTCTTGCAAAATAATATCGTTGTTTCCTGAGTATTTTGAAATAAAAAGATACTGCTCAATTAAATTAATTTGTTCCTTATCCAACCCTTTTTGTGAAAGCTCTTCTTTTACTTTGTCAATGCCTATTTTGTCAAGCTTATCAATGGCGATAGTAATATCCATCATCTTATCAGTACCACCGCATAATTCAGAAAGAGCACCTAAAATTTTGCGATTGTTTATCTTTATTTCGACATCAATCCCTAATTTTCCAAAAACAGTAGCGTAAATATTTACCAGTTCAACCTCATTTAGTAAGCTGTTGCTACCAACCACATCCGCATCACATTGGTAAAATTCACGGTAGCGGCCTTTTTGGGGCCTGTCTGCCCGCCAAACCGGTTGTATTTGATAACGTTTAAAGGGGAAACTAAGCTGCCCGTAGTTCATAGCCACGTACCGTGCGAACGGGATAGTAAGATCGTATCGCAAAGCTCTTTCAGTTATACCTTCCGCATTTTTGCCTTCAAGAACCTTTTCAAAATCTTCTTTTGCTTTCAAATGTTTTTCAGGCCTCTCAAGGCCATTATTCAATACTTTAAATATCAGCTTATCACCCTCTTCGCCATATTTCCCCATCAGGGTTTCAAGGTTCTCCATGGCAGGGGTTTCCAATGGCTGAAAGCCGTATAGCTCAAAAACACTGCGTATAGTATTGAATATATAATTCCTCTTACGCACAACTTCCGCGCTAAAATCTCTTGTGCCTTGTGGTAAACCTGCCTTTACTTTTGCCATCTCAAAATGTATTTAAAGCCCCTTCAGGGGTTGGGGTTAACTATCTTCTCACAAGCCATATCCAGCATTTCATATACTTCATGAAAACCTTCTTCAGTACCAAACCAGGGGTCTGGTACATCAATATCTTCCCCGGGATACAGTTCATTCATAATTAGTTCCGTTTTTTTCGCATCCCAAAGCTCCCTGCTCGTTCTTTTTACTTCTTCATAAATGGCATTATCCATCACATATATCCTGTCAAATACCAGCATGTCTTCCTTCTTAAATTGCCTGCCCCGTTGCCGGCTTATATCAATGCCGTGCATTTTTGCCACTTTCTGCGCAAGATGGTGCGGAGGGCTGCCAATATGATAATTTGAAGTGCCCGCACTGTCAACCGTCCAGTTAAGCGCCGCCTCATCAGCTTTATGTTGCAAAATACCTTCTGCCAAAGGGCTTCTGCAAATATTGCCGAGGCATACCATCAAAATTTTCATGTGCGCAAAGATATAAGAAAGCCAGTCATTAAGTCAATAAGTCATTAAGTCAATGGGTCATTAGTCAATGGTCAATAGAGACCAGTAAGTCCGAAGTTTCGAACATTGGGTTCTACGTTCCGAGTTTTAAGTTGGTTGTTCTCTTTTATGTTTTATCACGTTTTTGGAATTTGGACTTTGGTATTTGCTTCTTATTTGGAATTTGTTATTTGAATATTGGTACTTGCCCCCGCCTTTACTTGGGATCTCTTATATGAATATCGGGATTTGGACTTTGGGATGAATTTTTGTTTTGATTTAGAAATTTAGTGTGTTTGATTTCTTATTAAATTGTTAAAATATACGGGAGGAAAATAAATGGTTGTGGAATTACCGGATAAAAAGCATCTTATCATTGAAATAAAGAACTGGGCGATGGGTTGCCGGCACAAATGCTTTAATGGGATTGATTCGCGGAAAATATGCCTCAACCGCCAGGTATTATTGTGTATGTAAAAATGTTGGCTAAGAAAATTTATAGCAACCAAAGTGCTTGCCGGTTGTAAAAAATGGTAGCCGCCTTGTATTATTGCAAAACAGCGGGAATGTGCGGCCAGATACGTTAAGCTGTGCAGAACACATGGTAAAATATTTTAATAGTACCGGGAAAAATGCCCAAATGGGTACCTCGTTCTCAAAATGGCAGGAACGTTGCAGTTTATTTTAAATTACCTGTGACATTGATGCCTGTTGAACAATAAAAAAATTAAGTATATTGCCAACTTTAATTCAATAGTTATTAATGGAACAGGAACCGAGGGAGCGGCAAAGGAAAAGTTATATTTTAATGCGCTCGGTATATGATATTGGGGTAGCATTGTTTATAATTATTATAGGCATAATAATGATGTTTGGCGATAAATTGGGTATTCCTGCACTGGCAGAATTTGTTGAAAACAGGGACCCCTTTTTATTAAAATTATTTGGCAGCCTTTGTTTTTTATATGGAGGTTTCAGGCTTTACAGGGGAATAAAACGGAATTATTAAGAATGGCAAGTTGTACGATACCGAAAGAAAATGTAAGTAAATTGATCTTTACCCTAATTACGGGAATGGTTGTATTTGCATGCAATCAAAATTCATCGAAAGAGGGGTTAATAGCAGATAAGCCGGATAACGGCACTATTTATATAAGCGTTGACGAGAGTTTTAAACCTGTGATAACAGAAGAGATAAAAGTGTACGAATCCACTTATCCTAATGCGCATATTATAGCGTCGTATAAAGCAGAGGCTGATTGTTTTCGCGACCTGCAAAAGGACAGTACCCGGATGATAATAGTGGCAAAAGGGCTTACAAAGGACGAAAGTGCGGTATATGAATCAAGATTGTCGTATAAGCCTGAATGGGATATACTTGCCTACGACGCAGTTGACGTAATTGTAAATCCTGCTTCTAAAGACAGCATATTTACTTTACAGCGGCTGCAGGATCTGTTAAGCGGGAAGGATACAGGCAAAATAATGGTGGTTGATGGCAAAAATGCCACAAGTACCGCCCGTTACCTGCTTGATTCGGTTTTAAATGGCAAACCTTTTGGAAAAAATGTTATGGCGGCGCAAGGCAGCAAAGCAGTGATTGATTATGTCATACGAAATACTGATGCCGTTGGTTTTGTAGGCTCAAGCTGGGTAGGCAATGATGATGATCCTGAGCAGTTGGCTTATGCCAATAAAATAACCATGGCAGTACTTGAGTGTAAATACTGTAAAAAAGGTATTTTCGCAAAACCTTCTCAGGCTACTATAACTTATAATCAATACCCGTTAGTACGGCCTTTGTATTATATACTTAAAGAAAATACAACCGGGTTAGGCAGGGCTTTTAAAAATTTTATGACCCTTGAAAGAGGCCAGTTAATATTTAGAAGAAGTTATCTTGTTCCCGGTAAAATGAATTTTAATGTGCGGTCGAGTAACATAAAATGAGCAAAGTAAAACACGATTAATCACTTGATAAAATGAAAACAATGAAGAAGACGGCCTTCACCTTTTTAGCAGTTGCGTTTGCCTCATCATTTGCCTTTTCCCAAACAGTAGATGAAGGGATAAAGGATATTTATTATGGCAAAACCAAAAGTGCAATACAGGCATTGGAAAAGGTAGTAGCGGGCAAGCCTAAGGATGCTTATTCAATTTACTGGCTTGGGCAGGCGTATTTAAGAGATTATGAAGCCGGGAATAAGGACCAGTTGGCTAAAGCTGCAGTAACTTACCAAAATGCATTGCAGGCAGGCGTTAACGATCCGTGGATATGGGTGGGGAGCGGGAACGTAATAATAATGCAAAACGGTGACATTAATAAGGCTAAACAAAATTTTGAGCAAGCCATAACAAGCACAAAAGGCAAAAAAGGTGCAGAAAGTGCCGATATTCTCAATGCCGTTGGCCGTGCAAATGCAATGGGCGACAGTAAACAGGGTGATGCGCAATATGGCATTGACAAATTGAAAAGAGCGGCCGAGCTTGATCTAAAAAACCCGGATATCGATATAAACCTGGGCATTTGTTATTTAAAGCTCGGAAGCGATCACGGCGGCGAAGCTGTACTGGCTTTTAACGACGCTATTGCACGCGACCCTAAATATGCAGCCGCCTATTACAGGATAGGGTTAATTTACCAAAGCCAGAACAATAAGGAGGCGATGGACGAATGGTACGCAAAGGCTATAGTCGCAGACCCTGCTTATGCACCGGTTTACTATGAATATTACAGATATTATTCAGAGAAAGATGTGAATGCAGCAAAAGAATATATTGACAAATTTGTAGCCAATTCAGACCAGGATTGTAAAACAAGCTATTTCCAGGCTGATTACCTGTTCCGTGCCGGCAAATACCAGGAATCAATGGATAGGGCTAAAGCAATGGCAGCCGGGGATTGCAAAACATTCGCAAGGCTGAACCTTTTATTTGCCTATGATTACGACAGGCTGGGCGATTCAGTACAGGCAAGAAGCTATTTGCAAAAATTCTTTGCAACAGCGACTGAGTTTCAACCTGATGATTACGAATTTGCAGGAATGTTATATGCAAAATTCCCGGGTGATGCAGATACTGCTGCTAAGTATTTAGAAATAGCGATTGATGTTGATACGATAAAAGCGGATAAGATCGTGTATATAAACACTGCTGTAAACATCATGCAAAAAGCAGGCGAATTAACGCAGGAAGAAAACTTGATGAAGATCAGGGAAAAACTAAGAGATCAAACTAAACTGCCCGAATCTGATTATTATAAGTTAGGCACAGCAGCAGTTGCCGCAATTGGTACTGCACCTGCAGACTCTATATCAATTATAAAGGCCTACACGCTTGCAGATTCTATAGCTAAAGCATACATAGCCGATTATCCTGATAAGCCGCAGGGTTATACTATCAGGGTAAATGCTGCCAAAAAGGCGGACCGCGATACCGCCTGGGGCTTAGCAATTGAACCAATTACAACGGCAAACGCCTTTTTTTTGAAAGACACATCTGCTTTTGCAAAGAATTCTGTTTTTGTAAATGATTACTACCTGGTACTCTATTATTTGAACCATTCAAAGATGGCAAGAATTGATCAATACAGAAAGGCGATCACTCTTTTGGATGAAATGGCGTCTGTTACGGCACCGGGCAGTGACGGTAATACATTTGCAACTAAAACCGGTGATTCTCTTAAAGCAGCTGTTGCAAAATATGAAGCCTCACGTAATAAAAGCGGGGGGGGCGGTAGTGGTGGTAGCCCCAAACCAAATAAATAAAAATGTTTTCTATACCAAAAACTCCTCTCCCAAAAAGAGGAGTTTTTTATTTTCCTTTCATGCACTTACTTTTGCCTTATAACCACCAGTATGAATTCTCTTAACATACTTCTTGATGCTAATGCGGCTAACAGTGCATCTAATTATTTCCCCGTAGGCCTTCAATTAATATTTGCTGTGGGGCTTGTGTTAACAATTATGCTTGTAACACATTTTATTACCGGCCCTAAACGGTTAACGGCTGATAAATTAGAGAGCTTTGCAAGCGGTATTGAAAGCCATGGCAATGCAAGGGCGCCAATGGCTATTAAATACTTTTTGGTAGCTATACTTTTTGTGCTGTTTGATGTGGAAGTGATATTTTTTTACCCCTATGCCGTTAATTTTAAAGAGCTTGGCTGGCATGGCTTCGGGGAGTTGCTTCTTTTTGTAGGTTTTTTTCTCGCCGGTTTTATTTATATCATAAAGAGGGGTGCATTGCAGTGGGAAGATTGAATTTGTAAATATGCAGGCATTGCTTTGTACAACCTTTAATATAAGCAAATATGGTGTGAATTTTATTCAGCGTAGAAAATGCAGCGCTGAAAATTGCCCGTTGTGTGTTACTTTTGCACGTTATTACATGGTAATTAACAGGCAGCTGTTAACTTTTCAATGTTCAAAGTTGTTTTAATATAACAAACTTATTCTATGGCACGTCCTGTACGGTTTAATATACATCCCAAACAACCTGATATTCATGATAATGTAGCCATTGCAGATATGCCCGAGGGTTCAATGGGTGAAGGTTTTTTTGCCACCAGTTTCGAAAAGGTGGTTACGCTCGCAAGAAAAAATTCTCTCTGGCCTTTGCCTTTTGCCACATCCTGCTGTGGTATTGAATTTATGGCAACCATGGCATCTACATACGACCTTGCCCGTTTTGGTTCTGAGCGTTTAGGTTTTACTCCCCGCCAATGCGACCTGTTAATGGTAATGGGCACTATTGCAAAAAAAATGGGCCCGGTGTTAAAGCAGGTATATTTACAAATGGCAGAACCACGCTGGGTTATGGCGGTGGGCGCCTGTGCATCCTCAGGCGGTATTTTTGATACATACAGCGTACTGCAGGGTATTGATCAAATAATTCCTGTTGATGTGTATGTGCCGGGATGCCCCCCAAGGCCTGAAGCTATTATTGATGGTGTTATACGCATACAGGAACTTGTGGAAAACGAAAGCCTGCGCCGCAGGAATAGTGAGCATTATACAAAATTATTGGGCAGCTATAATATACAGTAGATCGATATGGAAAAAATTTTGGAACCAATATTAAATTCTCCGCGGCTAAAAAATATTGTGGCTGAATTGCAGGAGTATTTACATTCGGAAGAGGCAAGGAGGGATTTTTTCTATAATAAAATTACAGACCAGGAAAAAGCAGAGTTTATTAACGGGGAGATAATAATACATAGCCCGGTTGTATTAAGGCATAATATAGTAGTGAAACATTTACTATATGCAATTGATGGTTTTGTAATGCATCATAAATTGGGTTTAGTGGGATATGAAAAACTTATGATAAGGTTGACGAGGAATGATTATGAGCCAGATCTGTGTTTTTTTAATACAGAAAAATCGCATTTATTTACGCAGGATCAGAAATTGTTCCCGGCACCGGATTGGATTGCTGAAGTATTGAGCAGTAGCACAGAAAAAAATGACCGCGGCATAAAAATGGAAGACTATGCCTTGCACGGGGTACAGGAATATTGGCTTGTTGAGCCACAGGAGCAATATGTAGAGCAATATTTTTTAAAGCATGGTTCGTTTTTTCTGAATAAGATATACAGCGGTGAGGAAGTGATTGAATCGAATGTTTTAAAAGACATTAGCCTGCCGGTTGAAGCAATATTTAGCGAGGACGCAAATAAACAATACCGAAAGCAATTTTTTTAATGATGGCACTTACCAATGATATAATTAAACAAAGCCTAGCGGAGAAATTTGGCGAACAGGTTTTTAATTTTGAAGAACCTTATGGCATGCTTACGTTTGAAGCGCCCAAAGAAATGAATTTAAAAGTATTGCAGTTTTTATATGATGATGCGGAGTTGTGTTTCCAGTTTTTAACAGATATTACAGCAGTACATTACCCTGCCCTGAAAGGAAGAGAACTGGCTGTTGTGTATCATTTGCATAACCTTGCGGCTAATGTGCGTTTACGTTTTAAGGTATTTACAAATATTGAGGAACCTGATATTTATACCGCAACCCAATTGTATTCTTCAGCTAACTGGATGGAAAGGGAAACCTTTGATTTTTTTGGGATCAATTTTGTTGGGCACCCTAACCTGAAAAGAATTTTAAATGTAGATGAGATGGATTATTTTCCTATGAGAAAAGAATTTCCATTGGAAGACCAGTCAAGAAGAGATAAGGATGATGAAATGTTTGGCAGGGGAGGCTCTGTTTGGTAGGGGTTTGGTTGATTGGTATTTGGTTGATTAGTAAAGAAGTAAAGAAAGTTGATTGGTAAGAGAGGAGGTGATTAGTAAGAGAGAAGGTGATAAGTAAGAGAGAAGTTGATTGGTAAGAGAGAAGTTGGTTGGTAAAAGCGCGGCGACATGTGCAACGAAGCCTTACAAATGGTAAAGGACGAATTTAAAATAAGAACGTAAAAACTCCCCTTTAGGGGATGGGGGCATTATGTCTGATATATTATTTCCGGGAGAAAAACATATAAAGCTGCCAGAGGGCTCGATTGAAAAGCAAACTACCACGCTTAACCTTGGGCCAACGCATCCTGCAACGCATGGTGTTTTTCAAAACATACTTGAGCTGGATGGTGAGCGTATTGTATCTTCCGAGCAAACGGTGGGCTATATTCACCGTGCATTTGAAAAGCTTGCTGAACGCAGGCCGTTATATCAAATAACAACATTAACTGACAGGTTAAATTATTGCTCAAGCCCCATCAACAATATGGGCTGGCACATGACCTGCGAAAAATTGCTTAACGTTAAAACCCCCAAGCGTGTTGATTATTTACGTATTATAATAATGGAGCTTTCACGAATTACAGACCACCTTATTTGTAATTCGGTAGTAGGCGTTGATGCTGGTGCATTTACGCCTTTTTTGTATGTAATGCAATACCGTGAACTGGTGTACGAAATATATGAAGAAATTTGCGGCTCACGCCTTACCACAAATATTGGAAGGATAGGTGGATTTGAAAGAAATTTTACTAATACTGCTTTTACCAAGCTTGAAAAGTTTTTGAAAGAATATCCTGCAGTACTGAAAGAGTTAGAAAATCTCCTGCAGCGGAACCGGATATTTATGGAGCGCACTATTGGTGCGGGCCCCATAAGCGCTGAACGGGCACTAAATTATGGATTTACCGGCCCTAACCTGCGTGCAGCAGGTGTTGATTATGATGTTCGGGTACATAACCCTTACAGCAGCTATGAAGATTTCGATTTTACCATTCCCGTTGGCAAAACCGGGGATTGTTACGATAGGTTTTTGGTACGCGGCCAGGAAATGTGGCAATCGCTCAAAATAATAAAACAGGCATACGAGAAAGTTCAGGAATTTAAAGGCGCCGATGCCGAAGTGTACCATGCAGATGTACCAGACTACTATTTGCCGCCAAAGGAAGATGTATATACAAAGATGGAAGCATTGATCTGGCATTTTAAAATAGTAATGGGCGAAACAGAAATTCCCAAAGGCGAAGTTTACTTTAGCGTGGAAGGTGGAAATGGAGAACTGGGTTTTTATTTAATAAGCGACGGTGGCCGCACGCCATACCGTTTGCATTTTCGCAGGCCATGTTTTATTTATTACCAGGCATATTCAGAGCTTACAAAAGGCTCTATGCTTAGTGATGCAGTAATAACAATGAGCAGTTTAAACCTGATAGCGGGGGAAATGGATGCCTAAAAAATAACTGTGTGAGGAGAAAAATATTTTTATTGTTCTTTGTTTTAATGCTAGCATGCTTCCGGTTGTTACAGGCACAGGTAACAACAAAATATGGCGACGAGGTGAGTACGCTTGATGGTATAATGAAGGCTTATTATGATGTGGTTACCGTTAAAAAAGGCGGGAAAGTAAGTTATGAGCGGGATAGCCTTTTGCATATTACAAATGCCGGTGTGGGAATGTTGCAAATTGATAAGGAGGGCAAAACGGTTTTACAGTATATAACTTTGAAAGAATATCACAGGCTTTCGGATGCTTATTTGGAAAAGAATGGTTTTGATGAAAAAGAGATAAACCGTAAACTTGAAAAATTTGGAAACATTTATCATGTTTGGAGTACTTATGAATCAAGAAACACCGCTGACGGGCCGGTTATAGAGCGTGGGATAAACAGCGTGGAATTGTTTTTTGATGGTAAAAGATTTTGGATCACCTCATGGATATTTGATTCAGAGCGCAGGGATAACCCAATACCAAAAGAATATTTAGAGAAGTAAAATGAAAAGTGAAAGAAAAATAGAAATAGTGGGCAGGAAATTGTCTTTTGCGGAAGCGGAAGATGAAGATGATAAATTTTGGGCAAACGCGAGTGTTGACGAAAGATGGAATGAATTGGTAAATTTAAGAATGATGGTATTTGGAATGAAAAATAGCAAGCCTTTACGAATAGCAAAAGTTGTAAGAAAACGCAGCCTTTATGCAGAAGATGATGAATCTTGAAGGTGATTTGTTAGATTTTATCAGGCTGTGTAATGAGCACAAGGTAAAATATCTTGTTATTGGGGGATACGCAGTAAGCATTCACGGTTACCCCAGGGCTACGAAAGATATGGATGTGTGCATTAAGTTAAGTGAGGAGAACGCAGAAAAGCTAATTACTGTAATAAATGAATTTGGATTTGCTTCGTTGAAACTTGAAAAGAAGGATTTTTTAAAAAAGGATTTTATCACGCAATTAGGCTACCCACCTTTACGAATTGATATTATCAATGATTTGAGTGGAGTAGATTTTGATGAGGCATGGAAGAATAAAAAAGTTGTACAGATGTTTGGTGTACCTGTTGATTTTATTGGATATAATGAGCTATTAAGGGTGAAAGAAAAAGCAGGCAGGCCACAGGATATAGCTGACGTGAGCAAATTAAAAAAAAGAAAATAACCTGAAATAAATGAGCGTTCAGTTTTCACAGGAGAAATTAGAAAAGGTAAACGAGATTATTTCTCATTACCCGCAGGGCAAGCAAAAAAGTGCTTTGTTGCCCCTGTTGCTGCTTGCACAGGATACCTTTGGCGGATGGTTAAGCTCTGAAACAATGGACTATGTTGCCGAATTGCTGCAAATTAAACCCATTGAAGTGTATGAGGTGGCCACTTTTTACAGTATGTACAATTTATCGCCTGTTGGTAAGTATATGTTCGAGGTTTGCCAAACCGGCCCCTGCATGATAAATGGCTGTGATGATATAATTGCATACATAGGGGAAAAATTAAGCATTAAGCCCGGTGAAACAACCGCTGACGGTATGTTTACACTTAAAACGGTCGAATGCCTTGGTGCGTGTGGGTATGCACCTATGATGCAGCTGGGTAAAAATTATCGTGAGCATTTGACTAAAGAAAAAGTTGACCAAATTATAGAAGAGTGCAGGCAGCGTGCTGCAATAAATAATTAAAACCCAGGGATAGATAATTGTATGGGCATTACTACTGCTTTATTAAGGGTAAGGGAACATCGCAAAGCAGAGAAATTTGCTGATGTTGAATTTTTAGTGGACAGCGGAGCTATATACAGTGTGGTGCCAGGTAGAGTTTTGGATGAATTGAATATTGAGCCTTACAGGGAAATGAGTTTTTCGTTAGCCGACGGAACAACTTTAAAAAGAAAAGTAAGTTCAGCTTATTTTGAGTTTGAAGGCGAAGGGGGCCCTGCACCTGTGGTATATGGAGAAGAGGGTGATTCCCCATTATTAGGCGCAACAACATTGGGGTCAATTGGATTGGTATTAAATCCTTTTACCCGAACATTGCACCCGATGCGGTTACTTATGGCAGGATTAAAAAGCTGAATAATGATTTCGCAGCACAAGAGTGCGACGCCAATAAAGTTGAATAAAGAATAAATGCCGGCTACATATATTATATAAATTTAATTACTCCTTTTAAAGGGGCGCATGCATGAAAAAAATATTATTAGAGAACGATCATATTGAAGGCATAAGGTTTTACGATGCGTACCGCAAAAATGGCGGCTATCGCAGCGTGGAAAAGGCCTTAAAAACCATGAGCCCCGAAGCAATTGTGGACGAGGTTAAAAAAAGCGGGCTTCGCGGCCGTGGCGGCGCAGGCTTTCCTACAGGTTTAAAGTGGAGTTTTATCGCTAAACCGGAAGGTGTACCCCGCCACCTTGTTTGTAACGCGGATGAAAGCGAGCCAGGTACATTTAAAGACAGGTATTTGATGGAATTTCTTCCGCACCTGCTTATTGAGGGTTTGATCGTTAGTTCTTTTGCCCTGGGTTCTAATGCCACCTATATTTATATACGCGGTGAGTATGCATGGATAGTTGACATTTTAGAAACTGCCATTGGTGAAGCAAAAGCAAACGGCTTTCTCGGTAAAAATATACTGGGCAGCGGCTTTGATTGCGAAATATATATTCAGCGTGGGGCGGGTGCGTACATTTGCGGTGAAGAAACTGCTTTAATTGAAAGCCTTGAGGGCAAACGTGGCAACCCGAGGATCAAACC
>JABDFW010000052.1 GCA_013286305.1 Bacteroidota bacterium | reverse complement strand
CTTAAGGTAACTGTGCAATACACTTTTACAGATAATGATGAATTGAAGATTGAGTATAACGCAGTAACCGATAAGGCAACACCGATAAACTTAACCAATCACAGCTATTTTAATTTGACGGGTGATGTTAGCAATACCATCTTAAACCACACATTGCAAATAAATGCGGATAACTACACACCGGTTGATACATCTCTTATTACTACTGGCGAGATAAAACTAGTAAAGGGCACACCGTTTGATTTTACCACACCCATGAAAATAGGCGCGCGCATAGATTTAGTAAAAGGTGGATATGATCATAATTTTGTATTGAATAGCAAAGGAGGCTCTTTACAATTGGCAGCTACGTTGACTGATTCTATCAGCGGCAGAAAACTTGAGGTATTTACCACTGAGCCAGGGCTGCAGTTTTATACCGGGAATTTTTTAGACGGAAAACTCACTAACCACGATGGCAAGCCCATTAACCAGCACTCCGCTTTATGCATGGAAACACAGCATTTTCCTGACTCGCCAAATAAGCCACAATTTCCTTCCTGCATTTTGAGGCCGGGTTCAACATACCATACGGTTACTGTGTATAAAGTATCAGTAGAGAAATAGATCATCCTGCAAATTCAAATGCGGGAATACCCTTGCTGCCAACATCGTTAATAACAAATAGGCTGCCTGCAAGTGGTTGGGCGAGTAGTTCATCAGGGCTCAATTCTTTTTTTGCAGTGCTAACATAAAGGTCTTGTAATAATGGCCCTCCGAAAGTGCAGCAGGTAATATTTGCAACAGGAAACTGTATTTCCTGGAGTAATTTGCCTGTATTTGGATTATACTGCGCAACCCGCCATCCACCATAAAATGCTATCCATAACATTCCTGCTTCATCAATCGTCATTCCATCAGGATAACCTTTTTCGTGGTGTACATCAATCACGATTCTTTTATTGCCAATATTGCCATTGGCCACGTCAAAATCGTACGCTACCACATAACGCGTGGGCGTATCAATATAGTATAGGGTGGAATAATCACGGCTCCATGCCAACCCGTTTGAGATGGTAACATTTGGCACTTTTAATGTTACTGACAAATCTGTATCAAGCATATATAAATTACCCACCGCGTCTTTTTCATTCAGTGGCATAGTGCCCGCCCAAAATCTTCCCGCAGGGTCGCATTTGCCATCATTAAACCTGTTGCCAGGTAAGCTTTTTTCGGGGTCGGTTATTGGCTGTATTGTTTTATTGTCAAAATCAACAAAATAAAACCCATGCTGCATGGCTGCAACAAAGCCGCCATTCTTCCTGATTGCTATTGCGCCAATCATTTGCCCGATATTAAAAATATCGTGTGTTTTTTTATCAACTGAATACCTGTGAATGTCGCCGGGTATAATATCAATCCAATAAATACAGTTTTGCGCTGCATGCCAAAGAGTGCCTTCACCAAGTAAACACAAAGTGGGCAGAACGACCTCAGGATGTGGCATGTTGTTATTGAGTTGTGTTTTTATTGGACTTTGAAATTTCTTATTTGGACTTTGGAATTTTCTTATTTGGTACTTTTCTTTATTGGACTTTGCAATTTTCCTCTTTTGGTGCTTTTCTTTATTGGACTTTGGAATTTTTCCTCTTTTGGTGCTTTTCCTATTGGACTGGAATTTTTCTTCCTTTGATACTCCATCAATAAGGCGACGGGCTAACCGATGTCCACCCTCCGTCAACAACTAAACTTTGCCCTGTAACATGTCTCGATAATGGCGATACAAGAAACAATGCAGCGTTAGCTATATCTGCAACAGTTGCGGGCCTCCCCATAGGCGTTATGCGGCTCCATGTTTTTTCGTATTCCGTATCTTCGACAGTGCGCTCTGTTTTTGTAGCCCCAGGTGCTATGGCATTGATGGAGATATTAAACGGTGACAATTCAACCACCAAAGTTTTGGCAAGCATTTCAAGCCCTGCCTTTGTCATACCATACGCTGCTAAATTTTTATGCGCCTGGTGGCCCGTAACGGATGACATTAATAAAATGCTACCGCCGCCCTGCTGTTTTTTCATTTGTATAGATGCGGCTTGAGCAAGAAAAAAACTACCACCTAAATTTACATTCATTACGCGTTGCAAAGCATCCTGTTTGTATTCAAAAAAATCACCAAACAGGGTGATGCCTGCATTTGCAATGGCAATAGTAAGCGCCCCGAATTTACTTACCGCTTCATCAACCATGGATTGAATAAAGGCAACATCAGCCGCATCTCCAACCATTGCATGGCAATTGCCACCGGCATCTGTAATGGCATTGGCTGCCGTCGCAGCAAGTTTTGCATCTACATCATTCAATATCACTGAAGCGCCGCCTGAACATAATTCACGGGCAATCTCAAAGCCAATGCCCTGGCCTGCTCCCGTAATAATGGCTACCTGCCCGGCAAACAATTGTGATGGCATATATAATTGTTATTTTTCACAGAATCAATGCGAATCCCTTACCACCTTACTTCCCGATGCACCCTTTAAAAAATCAAAATCCGCACCCAAATGCGCCTGCTCTACATGTTGCTGGTACAATTGTACATAACCTCTTTTTTCCTCTTTGTGTGATGGCTTCCAGTTTTGCTTTCTACGGTTTATTTCTTCATCCGGTATATCCAGTTGTAAAATTCTTTTAGCAACATCCAATATTATCATGTCTCCATCTTCAACAACAGCAAACGTTCCGCCTGCCGCAGCTTCGGGGGAAACATGCAGCACAACTGTGCCAAAGCCTGTGCCGCTCATTCTTCCATCCGAAATTCGCACCATATCCGTTACACCTTTATCCAGCAATTTTTTTGGCATACCTATATTGCCCACCTCCGGCATGCCGGGATAGCCTTTTGGGCCAACATTCTTTAATACCAGCACACTGTTTTCATCAACATCCAGCTCGGGATCGTCAATACGTCTTTTCAGGTCTTCTATATTTTCAAACACAACAGCTTTGCCGGTGTGTTGCGTGAGATGCGGTGTTGCTGCAGATGGTTTTAATACGGCGCCGTTCTCGCAAAGATTCCCCTTTAAAACAACGAAACCCGCTACCGGATTGAAGGGGTTCTCAACAGAACTGATCACCTCGTCATTATAATTTTCGCTGTGCTCATAGTTCTCCGCTACGGTTTTTCCATTCACTGTTATGCAATCGTTGTGCAATAAGCTTTTTAACTCTTTCATTACCGCTGGCAAGCCTCCTGCATAGTATAAGTCTTCCATAAAATATTTGCCAGAAGGTTGCAGATTGGCAATAAGCGGAATATTTTTAGAAAGCCTGTCAAAATCATCTATGGTTAAATCAACACCTATCCTCCCGGCAATTGCTAAAAGGTGTATTACAAAATTAGTTGAGCCGCCAACCGCAGCATTAGCAACAATAGCATTTTCAAATGCCTGTTTGCTGAGGATATCAGAAAGCTTCAAATCTTCTTTAACCATCTCGACAATTCTGTTGCCTGATAAGTGTGCAAGTGTTTTTCTGCGGGCATCCGCGGCGGGTATCGCTGCGTTTTCAGGCAATGATAACCCGAGCGATTCAATCATACATGCCATAGATGACGCAGTGCCCATTACAGCGCAATGGCCGTCGCTACGGCACATCGCTGCTTCGGCGGCGTATAGTTCTTCCTGGCTCATTTTACCAGCCCGGTTATCTTCGGAGAATCGCCATACATCCGACGTGCCAATATTTTTGCCCCTGAATTTTCCTGTAAGCATTGGGCCACCGGAAATTACCAAAGTTGGTATGTTAACGCTGCAGGCGCCCATTACCAGCGAAGGTGTTGTTTTATCGCACCCGCACAGCAATACAACGCCATCAATAGGGTTGGCCCTGATTGACTCTTCCACATCCATGCTGGCAAGGTTGCGGAAAAGCATGGCAGTGGGTTTGATAAGCGTTTCGCCCAGCGACATTACAGGAAACTCCACCGGGAAACCACCCGCCTCATAAATACCATTTTTTACACACTGTGCCAGCTCCCTGAAATGCCCGTTGCAGGGGGTAAGTTCGCTCCAGGTATTACAAATACCAATAACAGGCTTTCCTTCAAAAAAATGAGAAGGTGTGCCCTGGTTTTTCATCCATGCCCTGTATATCAGGCCGTCTTTGCCTGTTCTTCCAAACCAACCGCTACTCCTTAATTTCATAATTCTTTATTTCGTTAAATGCCCTTATGGTAAATGCCTGTGTAATATTGTTGTCCGCCAGCTTCCACTTCCTATCAGAAAAGCAAGCCTGTAAATTCAACATTTTATCTTCATCTTTCAAATAAAAATCACCGGTAGCTTCTGTGTCACCTGTTGAGAAAGCGATCAATTCAATAGTTGACCAATCCATAAACGCCGTTGACTGCGCCAATGCGATATGGGGAATTAGGCTGCCATATTTTATCAGGATGATACCCGGAAGATAACCGGTTTCTATTTGAATCCATTTTTCGCCGTCGTAGATTTTTTTAGTTACATAATCTATCCACTTTCCTTCAGGCAAATAAACTTTTCTACCTGTAACATTTTCTTCCATCAAGGGAGCAATCAACATATCATCCCCGAAAAGATACTCATCTTCAATAAAACAGGCTGTATCGTCATCCGGGTAATTCAAAAATAAGGCTTTCAGCATCGGCCATCCATTCCTTGAAGCTATTGATGCCTGTGTATAAATGTAAGGCATCAGCCGGTATTTTAACTCAACTACACTGCGGAACACTTTTAAAAACTCTTCACTAAATTCCCATGGTTCGCGTGGCGGGAAACCATGTACACGGCTGTGCGATGTGAGCAAACCAAATAAGGCCCATCGTTTAAATAATTCTTCTTTAGGGGAAGATAAGAATCCACCTATATCGTGGCTCCAGAAACTAAAACCGCTTAAGCCCAGTGACAAGCCACCCCTTAGCGTGCCTGCCATTCCTGTATCGGAAACTTCCGGGTCGCCACCCCAATGGATAGGATAACGCTGGCTGCCTGTCCATGCACTGCGCGCCCAGATGATGTTTTCGCCGGTGATCTCCTTGGTGATGGTTGCTAATAAACGGTTATAGCGCAGCGGGTATAAGTTATGCTCAAAAAAACCTGTTCTGCCGGAAGCATACAAACCCATGTAAGGAGCGGCTTCGCCAAAATCTGCTTTAATGGCAGCGACACCCATTTCCAGCAGGGGTTTTATTTTCTCTTTATACCATTGTTGTGTTTCTGGGTTGGAAAAATCGAGGATGGCATCTTCTGCGTACAGGTTCCCGTTATTATCTTTTACACATAATTGTTTTGAAACAACCTCTTTGAAAACGGGGTTTGTTGTAGTGTAGTAGGGCAGTTGCCAAAGCGATGTTTTAAAACCATCCGCTTTCAACTCATCAATCATTTTTTTAGGCTCAGGGAAAGTTTGCTGAGAGAACTCATAATCGCAATTAATGCCGTTTTTAAACCACCCTGCATCTATATGAATTACATCACACGGAATTTTATATTGCCTCAGCTTAGTAGCTACCTCTTTTACCTGTTCCTGCGAACCATAAGTAAACCTGCTCATCCATAAACCAAAAGACCACAATGGGGGCAACGGGCTTCGCCCGGTAATGGCTGTATATTCAGATAGGATTTCTTTTGGTGACCCGATGAAAAAAAACAGGTCAAGCTGGTCTTCTCCGCAATATAATATTTTACTCCCCTGGTAAAGGTTGCCAAAATCCATCGTTACCGGTGAAGAAGTATGCACAAACATGCCATGGCCACGGCTGCTTATAAAAAACGGAATTGGTTTGTACATTTCGCCGGTTGCCGTGCTTTGTACATCCGTTGAACACAGTACCAGTTTCTGCCCTTTTTTATTGAGTGATGTAAAAGACTCACCGCAGCCGTATATCTTTTCATCCTGGTACAAGGTAAATGCTGCGGCAACACTGCGTGATTGATCATGCACTTTTTTTGTGAAAAGAAATGGGATTGTCTTGTGATGTAACGCCTCCAGCACCTCAGCGCCTAATGTACTTGTGAGCAGTTTACCTGTTGCATCGTATATATCCAGCTTAAATGAATTTTTGTGTAAGACGACTGAACAATCGCTGCTTGTATAAATTGCCTTTTCTTTTGCATCATTTATTTGCCATGAATAATCTGTTGCAGGCTCTCCATCAAGCATTAAAGAGTCTTGTTGCGCCTGCGCAACGTTGGTGGTTTTTATACGAAGCCTGAATGTGCGCGCATTGATAAATGAAAGAGAAAAATGCAGCTTTGGGTCAACATCGTGTTCCTTCCAGAATACCTCGTTCTCCGAAAACTTTTTTAAGTGTTTTCCCATTTTATTGAATGACCAGTCAGTGACCCAGCGGTGGTAATTCCATTTAATTTTTCCTTCTGCTCTTACTGCATCAAAATCGGTTACTCGCCCTGCTATATAATACTCGTTCTCCAGCTGAAAGAAATCGTCGCTTACATCTATGGGGTCATTCAACAACGCGGTTTTCCTTGGCATGCAATATGTTTAATTAAACAAAATAAAACTTTTTTATCCTTTCATAACCGCCGGGAATATCTATTCAATTTTAGATACAACTATACCGTAGGCTGGTAAAGACACAAGCAAACCGTTATTAGCGGTTGCCGCCTTTTCATTGCCAAACAAGGTTTCAGTCTTTTTAACGGTGATCTTGGTTGATGAAAGCGAAACTATGGCCTGTTGCGGACCGTCTGAAAGATTAATAACAACCACTGACGCATTATTATTCTCATACCGGAGAAAGGAGAAAACCTTATCATTGTTGTTCTGCAATGTTTGATACCTGCCATTGAAGAGCTCCGAATGTGCCTGCCTTACTTTAATCAGGCTCCTGTAAAAATTCCATAAGGAATTTGCATCACTTTTTTCTTCCTCAAGAGAGATGCCGTCATTTGGTTTTAAGTTAGTGCTGTCCCACCAGGGGCCGGTGTTTTTGTACCAATAAGCCATGCCTTTACCTGTATCAGCCTTGTACCATTCAAATGCCTCTCTTTGCGGAATATCGTTGCCATCGGTTTGCCCAAATTTGTTAAACCCTCCTCCACCAAACATTCCAAGCTCCTGCCCATAATGAATGGAAGGGACGCCACCAAGCAATAGATTTAATGCGGCACCCACTTTTTCTTTAGCGATATTTTTATTTACAGTAGTGGCAAAACGCTGCATATCATGATTTTCGATAAATACAACCTGCTGTTTATCGGGTGGCAGCATACCGATGGTAGTATCAGCCATTGCGGCAAGCCTGTTTTTATCAAACGAAGCAATTGCCAACTGCAGCCTGAATGCAAACACCCGGTCAACATGGCCTTTGTCAAAATAATCGAAACCAAAATCACCCCAGGCCGCCTGTTCCGCCACAATGTTCAACGCTGGGTTTACCTGCTTTAGTTTTGTAAGCAGGGGTGTCCAAAATTTATCGAACAGGTTTGTTAGCCGGCCTTTATAGTCAAGGTCATCCATCATGTGGTCCAGGCGAAAGCCATCAACGCCGTCGTCAAATTTTCCGTCATTGTTAGGGTCAACAAATTTTTTAAAAAGGTTGTAATTATATTCCTGCAGGCCTTTGCTATAGAGATTTGCAGTGGTTATTTTCCGGCTTGTTCCGTCATACCCCTTTAATTCTGTGATACCGAAGATTATAGATGATGGCTTTTTGTTAGCCGAATCATCCCATAAAATATAATCGCTGTATTTTGATTGGGGATTATTCAACGCATCTTTCCACCATAACTGGTCTTCTGTAACATATTGCGTTTCCATATCCAGGTATATTTTCATGCTGCGTTTGTGCACCTCTTTCACAAGCGCAACAAAATCGTCCATGGTACCAAACCTTGGGTCTATCTTATCAAAATCGGTGGCAAAATAATTGTGGTAATATAAAGACGCATATACTGGAAGAGTAAGTATAGACGTAACCCCCAACTGCTGCAGGTAATCAAGCTTCATGCGAAGTCCGTTAAGGTCGCCATGCAGGTCGCCGTTGCTGTCGTAAAAGCTTCTTTGAAAAACATGGTAAATAATTTCACCCTTTGGCGCTTGTGAAGTTTGAGCCATGCAATTGTTGGCGAAAGAAAGCGACAACACCAATGCAACCTGGATAATTATTTTGTTCATGCGTTTAGTTTATAAATAGCAAACCTACGTGTATCGGCGCTGCAAAGAAAATAGGCCATTTGCCAAATTTGATACAATATTTACGTTTTTAAGAAAACCTGCTATTGTTAATCCAATGGAAACCTACAAATAAAATCAAAAACTATATGATTCGACTATAGAAATAAAGAAATCTGCGGCCTTTGGTTTTTCATTTTGACAAGAAGCATTGAGTGCAGCAGAAGGAAATAGTATTGTTATGATTATTTTCATTCGACTATATTTCATTGCTTCTCATTCAGCCAAACTATTTTCAATTCAGGCGTGTGTGGCCGGCCAATAATATCTCTATACAAGTCAGGCCTTCTTGCCTTTTTATAACGGTAGCCGCCCGCATCTGTAAGTTTTGAAGGGATGATAGTGGCTGTGGCAATATCATTATCTAAATTCCGGCACTCGGTAATAATGTCACCAAACGGATCTATTATCATCGAACAACCATTTTTCAACTGATCGTCATCCATGCCAATAGGGTTTGAAAAAACAACGTACGCTGCATTGTCATATGCGCGGGAAGGCAGCCATTTCATTAGCCAGTCGCGCCCCTTCATCCCATCAAATTCAAGCCGCAAAGAAGTTGGGTTGGTATGCCTGTTCTCCCACAATCTGGCATCTACAAACCCTGCACCCGGCCGTGTTGATGGCGTGCACATGGTAACATGCGGCATAAAAATAATGTCGGCACCTAATAAATTCGTAGCGCGTACATTTTCAATAATATTGTTATCGTAACAAATTAAAATACCGCATTTCCAGCCGCAGAGCTCAAATATGCAATAACTGTCACCCGGCGTAAGATGAGGGTTTATAAAAGGATGCAGTTTTCTGTATTTGGCGACAAGGCCTGTTTTGTCAACACATACATAAGCTTTATATAAAATATCGTTGTTATCTTTTTCAAACAGGCCCGCTAAAACAGCGATGTCATGTTTCGCCGCTATTGCCATTAACTTTTGTATGCTTTCGCCGTCCGGGATATGCTCTGCAACGTCAAGCATTTGTTCTTTATTCAAATGCCTGGCGAAGGTGTAACCTGTTATTGAACATTCATGAAAGGCAATAGCCTGCGACCCCTGCAAAGCGGCCTGCGCTGCCAGCTTTTCAATCACACTTAAATTGTATGCTTTGTCATTACTCTTATGTTCAAATTGGGCAGTAGTGATCTTTATATTTTGCATGCAGGAAAGTTTTTGACACGAATTTTAAACACAAAGTAACACGAATAAAAAACGCTCACGTTAAGTGAGCGCTTTTTTTATATAAAAATGAATTAATATCATTTCTGTCAACTGTCATTCTATCAACTATCATCTTATTTATGCCACCGCCTGCTTAACCAACGCTGCTGCCTCGCTTAATAATATGGCGGATTGCACTTTTAGGCCACTTTCATCAATTAATTTTTTTGCTTCGGTTGCATTGGTTCCTTCAAGGCGTACAATAATGGGTATGCTGATGTTGCCCAACTTATTATAAGCTTCAATAACACCGGCTGCAACCCGGTCGCAACGCACGATACCGCCGAATATGTTTATAAGTATGGCCTTTACATTCGGGTCTTTCATAATAATACGAAACCCCGCTTCAACTGTTTGTGCATTGGCCGTGCCGCCAACATCCAAAAAGTTTGCAGGCTCACCGCCGCTTAATTTTATCATATCCATCGTAGCCATAGCAAGTCCGGCGCCGTTTACCATACAACCTACATTTCCATCAAGCTTAACAAAATTCAGGTTAAACTGGCCTGCTTCTACCTCTGTTGGGTCTTCTTCCGTAACATCCCTCATGGCTGCAAGGTCAGGATGGCGCATCAAAGCGTTTTCATCCAGGTTCATTTTGCAGTCAACCGCGATCATTTTATCATCGCTTGTTTTAAAAAGCGGGTTTATCTCAAGCATACTGCAATCAAGCCCAACGTAGGCATTGTATAAATTGGTGACAAACTTTACGCAGCTTTTAAATGCCTCGCCGTTAAGGCCTAAATTAAAAGCTATTTTTCTTGCCTGGAAAGCCTGCAGGCCGCCAGAGGGGTGCACCCACTCCTTAAATATTTTTTCAGGCGTATCATGCGCAACATCTTCAATGTTTACACCTCCTTCTGTGCTGTACATCACTACGTTCTGGCCTTTTGACCTGTCCAATAAAATGGAAAGATAAAACTCCTTTACCGGATTGGCGCCGGGATAATACACATCCTGTGCTATCAGTATCTTATTTACTTTTTTGCCGGCAGGGCCTGTTTGAATAGTTACCAGCGTATGGCCAAGAATATTTTTAGCAATGGTAGTTATATCTTCCAGGCTTTTACCTACTGCAACGCCGCGTTGCTCACTGCCCACTATTTTGCCTTTGCCGCGGCCACCCGCATGTATTTGTGCTTTTACAACCGCAAAGTTATTGTTGGTTTGGTTTTTTATCTGCCTGTATGCTTCTTCTGCGGCCATTACAGTATCAACTGCAATGCCCTCCTGAACTTGTACGTTGTATTTCTTCAGCAATTCTTTCGCCTGGTATTCGTGAAGGTTCATAGAACTTTATAATTTGACCGCGAAGATAAGCGTTTAGTCGAAAGGTTGATTAGTTGGATGGCTGATTAGTTTCGCAGGTGCTGATTATCATTTATTCAGTAGGGAGCAGGACAGTTTATTGTTTAAACCACGTACATTTAGCTACTTAACTATTTAACCAATACATCTTAAGCCTGCTTATATGATGAAAACCTATTCCTTTATACTCGTCGCCGTTGCCCTGTTTGTTTGTGAGACATCTTTTTCCCAGGAATCAAACAGGGGAGAAGATTATTCAGCCTACCTGCCCGAGATCAGGACTTTCAATAAACTCATTGGCAGTATGCCGCCTTCCGGCAGCTTGCTCACCAGGGAAGGTATCGAAGCATCGCGAAAGGGAATGACAGCATTTATCCCGAAAACCACGATTGTAAAGCCTGTTATAAAAACGATAGCAGGGCCTGCGGGCAACATCAGTTTAAGGATCTTCAGGCCCGACACAGTACGCGCTGTAATACTCGATATACATGGTGGCGGATGGTTCCAGGGTGTAGCTGCATCAGACGACGCATTAAATGACGCTATGGCTCAGGCATGCCACGCGGCAATTGTTAGTGTTGAATACCGGCTTGCGCCCGAAAACCCCTTTCCCGCCTGTATTGACGATTGCAAAGCTGCCGCGAAATGGCTGGTTGGGCATGCTCAATCTGAGTTTGGAACAAGCAAACTATTTATTACAGGGCAATCGGCAGGCGGGCATCTTTCAGCACTGGTTGCCATATACATTCGCGATTCGCTTAATGCCATTAGTATGGTTCGGGGAGTGTGCTTACAATACGGTTGTTTCAACCTGGGCCGTTCTCCTTCGCAAAGACAGGCGACGGACAGCACTCTTATCCTCAGCAAAAATAATATGGCTCAAAACTTTACCCTGGTTTTCAGTGGCTGGAGTACCGACAAACTTACACAGCCGCAATATTCACCTTTATATGCTGACCTGAAAGGCCTGCCTCCGGCATTTTTTATAGTAGGCACATCTGACCCCCTGCTGGACGATACTAATTTTATGGAGAGCCGCTGGCGTAGTGCAGGCAATAAAACATTCCTGGGAGTGTATCCCGAATGCCCCCATGGCTTTAATATTTTCCCTACCAAACTGGCTAAAGCCGTAAATGAAAGAATGTTTAACTGGGTAAATGGGTTGATTGGCCAATAGTTTTTTTTGGTGACCACCTTATGAACAAAAATGGGGCTTCCGTTGCGGCGCTCCGTTTGGGGGTTCTGCCTGTTCTTGAACACCGGTACTAATCTCCATTCATATGCTCACGGATTATTGTGTGCGCGTCTTGCATAGCAATAATTCCGGATTTACGGCTGCTTTCTATCAGGCGGGTTAATTGCTTGCCCGTAAGCGGTTTACCGGGCAGGTGGCTGTTAATTGCATCAGTGTCGTCCACTACTACCAATGGAATGTTATTTTGCTTTGCAAACACCATCAACTTTTCCAGGTTATCGTCAGTAGTATTTTTTAATTCTAAAAGCATACATAAAAATGCGAATTATCCCACTACCCCAAACCGCCGTCTTTTCCCTCTACTCCACCACCAATGTTACCATAGAATGTGGCAACGCTGTTACATCTGCGGCGTCACCTTTTATCCATAAATGGTATGGTATTTTATCGTCGGAGTTGTTCATTACTATTACTGCTAATTTACCGTCAGGGTTTATAAAGGCAGTTGTTTCAAGCTTATCCCTGTTGCTTGAAGCTATAATGCGTTTTGCGCCTGCATGAACAAATTTTGAGAACTGGCCAATGTAATAGTAACTGTTCGTGTACATCAGTTTACCTGTTCTCAGATCAGCATGAATGGGCGCAAAGCAAAAGTTGCCTGCGTGGTTAGGGCCGCCGTTTTCATCCAGCAAAATGTTCCAGTCTATATACCCCACTGTGCCGTTATTAAAATCATTTATCATGGAATGCCCATACCTTTCGCCCAGCTTCCAGTCGTATATCCTTTTATAATCAAACGCTTCAATACAGCCTTCTGTAAATATCAGGTGTGTCCCGGGAAAAGCTTCCATCACCTTTTGCATATTCTGAAACTGCATGCCGCTTCCCGTCCATGTTTCATACCAATGGTAGCCAATGCCCCACACATATTTTGCGGCATCGGGGTCACTCAGCATGGTGCTTGCACGCTGGTATATCAAGTCGCGGTTATGATCCCACATGATCAGCTTTTTATCAGCCATGCCGCTGCGGTGCAGCGTAGGGCCAAGGTAGCTCTTTACAAAATCCCGCTCATCCTCGCCTGTATAAATGCATGACTCCCAGCGCTGCTTTGCCATGGGTTCGTTTTGTACTGATAATCCCCACACGGGCATGCCTTCTGCTTCATAAGCCCTGATGAACTTTATATAATAATTTGCCCAACTCTTTCTTGATTCATCTTTCAACCTGCCGCCCTGTACCATACTGTTGTTGTCTTTCATCCATGCCGGTGGCGACCACGGCGACACAAATAAACGCAGCTTATTGTTACATGCCTTCATGGCTTCTTTTATCAATGGTATCTTAAATTTCCTGTCATGTTCAATGTTGAAGGTAGAAAGCGATGTGTCATTATCAGCAACGTAAGTATAGCTGTCGCTGCTAAAATCGCAGCTATTGATATTGGTTCTTGCCATAGTATAACCAATACCTTTTTCTGTATCGTAATAAGCCTGCAGTAATTCTTTTTTTGCGGCATCAGGCAGTTTATAAAATATTTCCGCAGCTGCGTCGGTTAAAGCGCCTCCAAAACCTGTTACCTGCTGAAAGGTTTTTGTGGGGTCTATAAACACACAAACCTGCGTTTCAAATGGCTGGCCCATGTGTGTAAAATGCAAGGTATCTGTTGGCGTTAAACGGTAATTGGTACCTTCAGCAGTTGTATAAACTACAACCTTTTTAGTGTTGGCAGGTTTATGCTCTTTTTTATCTCCGTTTTTCATGGCGGTTAATACGAGTATAACAGGTATTAAAGCAATCAGTTTTTTCATTGTTTTATTCAGGTTAAGAAAGTAAATGTATGTAAAAGGAGGTAAAATAAACTGAGGTGTAAAATTTTTGTTTACCCGGTCCCATTCGCCAATTACTATAATATTTAGTAGGTTACTAAAAAATATTATAGTAAGAAAAGTTTTCTTAGTATTTTGGATAGTTTTAACCGGAACTCATTTTGGTATTAATTATAAAACTACTATAAGAAATGAACGATCAGCTTGCAACAATATTCTTAGACAATTGGAGTATTTACCAGAGAATAATTACGTTTAATTATATGCGGCACAAGGAATTTGCAGCAGAAACTTTTAATGTTTTCAACAAGCTTGAAGTAAAAGAGCCCTTAGAAATACTTGACCTCGGCTGTGGTGATGCGCAACCAATGACAGTTCAATTAAAACAACTAAAGGTAGGATCTTATACCGGTTATGACCTGTCTGATACGGCATTAGAGTTTGCAAGGCTTAACCTTCAACCCTTTGATTGTAAAATAGCGTTGCGGCAAGGGCCTATGCAAACATTGATACACCAGGAGAGAGGTTCATTTGATGTTATTTACAGCAGTTACGCAATACATCACTTGCTGGATGATCAAAAAGCAAGCTTATTGCAGGATTGTTATAATAAACTGAGCGGTAAGGGGTGTTTAATTATGATTGATCTTTTGCGGGACAAAAATGAATCGTTGCATCATTATATAGACAGGTATATTGACGATATAAAAAACCACTGGGTATTGCTTTCGGCCCAGGAAAGGGAACTTATTTACAATCACATGCGCCAGTATGATTTTCCTGCAGTAAAAGATGATATGATGGCCTGGGCTTCAAAGATTGGATTTTTGGTTGAAGAAAGCCCTGTTAATGATGGCCTGAATAAAATGCTGGTGCTTACAAAACCTTAATGGTGCAATTGTAAATTTTAAAATATTTCCCCTCAGCAATAGATCAAAATCATTTTTGGGTATAAAAAAAGCCTGTAATACATTAACTACAGGCTTTTTTATATGACGCTGCTAATTACTGTTTTGGATTTGCAGCAGGCTGTTGCTGAGTACCAGTTTGTTTTTGCATGATCGTTTGATAGTCAACCACCGGGGATACCGGTACATTTTTCTTTGCCTGTTGTAACTGCGCCTGGGCTTGTTTACCTGATATAGAAGAAGCCGTTTTAGGCGAATTTGTATTGTTGCCGGTCATGTTCGTTACCGGCGTTGTGCCTGTTTTTTGCTGCGTTAAAACCGGGGGCTTGTTAGCAACGGCATTGTTTGCAGCATAAGTTGCGGTTTTTTGCACCCCATCATCTTTTTTCATGAGTGGCTTTTCAGTTTGGGCATTTGCATGCACTTGCTTTGTTGTTGTAACAGCATTATCCTTTTTCACCGGCGGCAATTGAGAACCATTATTTTGCTGAGCCATTGCGGCAATGGATACCAAACTTATTAAAATGGTTGTAATTATTTTCATCGTAGTATTTTTAAAATTCTAATGTATATTTTGTATTTGTTTGTTCTCTATCTCACATTTACCAGCACTTTTATTTTCCCTGACTGTCCGTTAAATTCCTGCAGGGCTTTGCCTATTACCTGGCCGGGTTTTACTTTATTCAGGTCCGCCTTCATTGCATATCCCGGCCTGCTGGATGTTACCAACAGATCTCCTCTTTGTATAGGGCCATTCTCATCGCAAACTTTGGTAGGTATAACACCAACAACACCCATAGGCACTTTGCCGGAAAGGTTGGCGTCAATAGAATCTTCTGTTAGCAGTACCCCTGGTTTTGTTGCATAAACGCCCGCTACCAGCGTTGAATATGGTGTGGATGATTTTACAACAGTCCTGTCTGCTGTGGCGGATATTTCCAAAACATCGCCAGGCTCGTATTCTGATGAATTGCCTTCCACGTCAAATTCTTCAGCAAGGTCAGCACCGCCGGTTTGTGCACCACCGTCAAAATAGCCTTTGCCTGAATGGTCAATTCTTGTAACATTCGATCCGCCGGCCTGGAAAATGGCAATGTTGCCGTCACCTTCATCGTCCACTACCATTGCGGTTCCATGGTCATTGTTTATAACCTGCAAGGCAATGCCATAACCCGTAGTTTCGCTATGCTCAAAATAACCGGCATAACCGCCCGTGCCCGATGCTACACCATATACGCCTGCTGTGCCATTATTGCCAAATATGGAATTAACCTCGCCGCGCACACCGGCGCCCACCCCACTTGTATTGTTGATAAAGAAATTGCCTGCATTGCCCTGGCTGTGGTTTGCTATTACGCCGGGGCCATTGGTGGTAACATTCAAAGTATTCGCAGTATTGTTGTTATTGGTGTTGGTGATTGTACTGCCGCTGCCCGTGCCGGCGGTAAGCACTTCCAGGGTTGTTTGGGAATTGTTATTAGGAATTGTTTCAAAGTGTGCAACTTCCCCCTGCCCGGAAGTGTTAGCGTAAAGGGCCATGCCAAAGCCGCTGCTGTCAGAATGTTCAAAATAACCTGCATACCCCCCTGTGCCCGATGCAACGCCATACACACCTGCTGTACCATTATTGCCGAATATGGAATTAACTTCGCCGCGTACGCCTGCACCTACACCGCTTGTATTGTTATTAAAAAAGCTGCCCGCGTTGCCCTGGCTATGGTCAGCTATTACGCCCGGGCCATTGGTGGTAACAAATAACGTATTGGCAGTACTGTTGTTGTTTGTGTTTGTAATGGTTGCACCATTGCCTGTACCTGCAGTAACCACCTCCAGGGTTGATTGGGCATTACCGGAAGGCACTGTTTCAAAATGGCTTACCACGCCTTGCCCTGATGTTGTTGCGTAAAGGGAAATACCAAAACCGGATGAATTGGTGTGGTCAAAATAGCCGCCATAGCCGCCAGTGCCGGAAGATGTGCCATATACCCCGGCTGTGCCATTATTACCAAATTCCGAATTCACTTCGCCACGCACGCCTGCACCTACACCACCTGTATTATTATTAAAAAAGCTGCCCGCATTGCCCTGGCTATGGTCAGCTATTACGCCCGGGCCATTGGTGGTAACAAATAATGTATTAGCGGTATTACTGCTGTTTGTGTTTGTAATGCTTGCGCCATAGCCTGTACCATTGGTTACCGCTTCTAAGGTTGTTGCCGCATTGGATGAATTAAAGTTTTCAAAGTGGCCGGCAATGCCCCTGCTTCCGCTTATGCCTACCCGGCCTAATACCCCGATACCGGTTCCAGAGGTGTCCGTTGCAATAAAACCATACACACCAACACCCGGGCCATCATTGCGGCCTACTACAGCGCCCGTTGGTGTTCCGCTTCCGCTGGCAGTTCGCCCCGTTACAGCTTCGCCGCCATTAAGGTTATCGCCCAATACGCCCGCGCCACTTATTGTGCCGGCTGCCCCATATACACCCGTGCCACCGGTACTTGTGGACGTAACTCCCGTGCCAGCTCCCGTAGTTGACGCATTTATCACTGAACCGCCGCCATTTGTGCTTGCCGCAATTACATTTGAATTATTTGCATTGTTTGTTATTGAAAATAGGCCCGCGCTGCCGGTATTACTTATGGCCGAAATACCCAGCCCGCTGGTACCAACTGCATACACCCCCATGCCGCCGCCGGCATCACTTCCATATACGCCAATGCCGCCAGATGACGTACCGTACACCCCCCAGCCACTGCCGTTTTGCGAGCCCCATACACCTATACCATTGCCGCTTGTACCATTGTTGATACCTCTTACTGCGGTGGAAAACCCCCCTGGTGCAGTAGATGAAATAGTGCCTTTTACCGCAATCACGCTTGCTGAGGTGGAACTATTGATACCCTCCAGCGCAGCACCGGTGCCCAAATTAGTAAGTGCAAATAAACTGGAAGCTGATGTTGCTGATGCCGAATATGGCAGCACCAGGGTTGCAAGGTTTCTCCATATACCGTTTCTAAAATTCCAAAGGCTGTGGGTAGCAGTATCATATACAAGCAGGCCATCTGCCGGAGATGGAATTGCCGTTCTTTGGGCGGTTGACATTCTTGGCGCGAGCATCCCTTTCAAAGTGCTTTTTACATCAAGCATTGCGCTTGCATCGGCGGCGCTGCCATCCGTATTTATTGCTACCTGTGCAAAAATTGCATTTGCCGTAAGGCAGAATGTTACAAAGAGGATTGTAATATTTTTCATGTGTTGTATTGTTTAAATAAGGGGATACCTTTTTATATCGTGTTTCTTATTAAAGCAGCTTGCAGTATTGTTATTGCAGAAGCACCATTTGTTTGGTAGCTACCTTTTTGCCATCAACAATAAGCGTATAGAAATAATTTCCGCTGGAAAGCTCACCGCCATTAATAACTATTTGCCCGGTGCCTTTTGAGCCTAACTGAACAGATTTCAATACCTGCCCGCTTACATTGGTTATCATTATTTGTGCATTGTTGGTGTTTGAAGGAAGATAATAGCGGATAAGCGTATTTGCGTTAAATGGATTTGGTGCATTTTGCTCCAGCCTGGCCGCATCACCTGTATTGGTAACCGGTGGCTGCTGGCCGTTTAATGAAGCATTGAAACAGCAGGCTTCCTGTGCTGCCCTAAGATCATTTAATTGCTGGAGAATATTAGTAAGCTGGGATTGAATACCACTCATTGTATTTTTCAAATCGTTGTTTTCTTTCAGCAGTTGCTGGTTAACGGTCTGGATAGAATCATTTTGGCCTGATAATTCCTGTACGGCCTTAACAAGGGGTACCACAAAATCGCTGTACCTTAAACCATACAGGTCTGCTTTATTTTTGGGTGCATCAATACCGCTAAAATTATACCCAAGGTCCCTTGCTGTTTTCTCTACATCCTGCGCTATAAAGCCGTTGTACACCACTTGTTCTTTTGTTGCAATTGCATTCTGCTCATCAGCGGTAATTACCTGGCTACTACTATTTTGCCCTGATGCGGAATTTAGATAATTATTAATACCCTTAATATCCAGCGTATAAGTTACTGGGTTTAATTTTTTAATAAAGGCAAGCCCTTTTACATCTTCTTTAATATTCTTTTTAAAACGGCCGTCGCTTATATTGCTCCAGTTAACAAAACCGCCTATACTCGTTACAGCGCTGTTACCAACACGCACCTGGTTGCTTGCGGTAACAGAAGCCTGGTAACCGATAGCGGTACCGTTTGTAAGGGTACCGGCAGTTACATCGGCCTTGGCGCCAAGTGCTGTATTGCTGGTACCGGTTGTGTTAGTGTATAATGCCTTTGAACCTACTGCTGTATTTAAGCCACCGGTTGTATTAGAATATAAAGCAGAATCGCCGGCAGCTACATTATTGCTTCCCGAAACATTTTTATACAACGAGCGTATGCCGGCTGCTACATCGGAATAGCCGCTTGTGTCGCTGTTAAGGCTGTAAGCGCCTGCTGCAGTATTGTTGCTTGCGGAGGTTGCACTTGCCAGCGCCCGGTACCCGTTAGCTGTATTAAGGCTGCCCGTTGTGTTAGTGGTTAACGCGTTATACCCGCTTGCAGTGTTTTGCCCACCCGTATTGTTTGCGTAAAGTACCCTGTACCCAAGGCCTGTATTATCGGCGCCTGTAGTAGTTGAAAGTAACACCCTGGAGCCAACTGCGGTATTCGTGATGGTAGAAGTTGTATTGAACAACGCAGAGTCGCCTATCGCTATTAAATTATGCCCGCTTACATTATTATAAAGGGCGCCTAAGCCGATAGCGATATTGAAAGACCCGGTTGTATCCGAATATAAAGCATAGGCCCCAAGGGCGGTATTATTAGACGCTTTAGTATTTGATTGTAGTGCTTTAAAACCGGCTGCGGTATTGCTGGTACCTGTTGTATTGGCTGTAAGAGCATTAGATCCGAAAGCGCTATTATTGCTGCCCATGGTATTGGCATACAATGTTTTGAATCCCAATGACGCATTATTGCTGCCTGATGTAGTGGAATACATTGTTTTAGAACCTACACCCGTATTAACTGAACCGGTAGATGTGTTATATAGCGCTGAATCGCCAATGGCTATTTGATTATGGCCGCTGGTATTTTTATATAAAGCGCTAACACCCATTGCTACATTTGAATAGCCGGATGTATCTGAATAAAGGGCATTATAACCATTGGCTGTATTACCCGTGCCACTTGTAAGGCTGTTCAAGGCTCTATACCCAAATGCAGCGTTAGGGGCAAAGGCGTTATAATCCACAAAACCGGATTTTTGATTATTTACCCTGAATACAAGGCCCTGGGCATCTGTAGTACCAAGAAAATTAGTTGCCGGGCTGGTACCGCTGTTACCGGTAAGCGACCAGCCTGAAGATGAGCCACCGCCGGTAATAAGTTGCCAGGTGGATCCGTTGTAGTAATAAAATCCGGCCGTTCCATCCGTTTGATATACTAATAAGCCGGTTGCAGGCGATGCAATGGCTGCTTTTTGCGCAGTTGTCATGCGGGGAACGAGCATCCCTTTTGTGACCGACGTAATATCCAGCGCCGCTGACGGGTCGGGGCTGGAAACTCCGATGCTGGCTGTTGAAACAATTGACAAGTTAGTTTGTGCATCCAGTTTTGTTTGGTATGCAGCCACCAGTATAAGCGCTATAAAGGCAGCGAAGATTTTTTTTTGCACGGGATTGGCGTTTTTTTGTGAATATGTAATATCCTACTATAAAAAACCTTGATAAATACCGAAAAAGGGGGAGATAAGTTATGGCAACGCCATAAAGCTAATAACTTTTTTTTAACATTTACAAACCCTGAACTATTTTTTTTTAAAAATATTTACGGCAGGTTTGGCCGCCGATATATTAGTAATTGAAGCTTGTTACAGGTTGGGAATGTTGCTAATATAATATTACTACCCACCCGCTAAGCTTGGGCAAGCCATTCTTCAGATCAATTAAATAATAATAAGTGCCTAAGGGTAAATGTTTTCCATTAATGGTACCATCCCAGGGCTTATTGTATCCCTTTGAATGAAATACTGCCTGGCCAAAGCGGTTATATACGTAAAGGTCAGCTTCCGGATAAGTATCTAATTTTTGAATATTCCAGGTATCGTTAATGCCATCGCCGTTTGGTGAAAATGCATTAGGTATTATCACTTTTTGAAATACGCGTACAAAAACCTGGTCAGTTGCTGTACCGCAACCCACCGATGAAGACACTGTGAGCGTATAGGTTGTATCCTGCGCGGGGCTTACAGTTGGCTGTAATAACGACGGATCATTAATATTATACATTGGCGACCAGCTATAGTAAACGCTGGTTCCTGCGGCTGTTGCTGTAAGCGTTACAGGCTGCCCTTCGAATATTGTTTTATCTGGCCCGGCATCGGCCACAGGCTTTTTTAAAATGTTTACATTAACAGTATCATTTGCTTTGCAACCATTACTGTCTGTAATAGTCAATATATATGCGGTGGTATCTGAAGGGGAGGCCGATGTGGTAGAAGATGCAGGAGATGATAAACCTGTTGTTGGCGACCAGCTATACGAAACACCCCCCGCTCCTGTTAGCTCGGTAGAAGTACCTTCACAAATAGTTACATCGCTGCCCGCATTGGCAAACGCCGCCGGATAAACAAAAATATTCGTTGAATCACTGCTGGTGCAGCCTTTAGCTGTTGTTGCCGTTACATAATATTCTCCTGAATAACTAATTGGCGGGTTAGGTATATCAATTGTTGAATCAGCAGATGTAAAATTATCAGGCCCTGTCCAGTTGTAAGTTTGCGCCCCGTTAACAGTTAAAATAATGGAATCGTTGCCACACACTATCGCATTATTTTGCAGGTTTATTTGCGGCAGGGGGTTTACATAAATACCAATAACTTTAGAATCAACACGGCATATAGGATTATTAATATTGTCTCTTTCTGCCGCAGTTACTCGGTATAAATAATTACCTGCCGGTGATTGCGGCCTCGAATAAATACTGTCAGTTGCATTATTAATATCAGCCCAGGTGGTGCCATTATCTGTGCTTAGCTGCCATTGATATGCAGGGTTAGCATAGCCACCTGATGCAATCATACTGTTTAATAAGTAACTGTTATTTTTTCCATAACAAATGTTTGCAGTATCGCCCGGTTGACCGTTTATTGAAACCCCTATATCAGGCCCGCATGGGCGAAATGTAATATCGTCCAGTGCAAGATCATTGCCGCAACCGCCGGGGGCATTATTTGTCATGCGGATAACTACACTTGAAACACCGGGGGGTGTTTGAAAAAAAAAGCCGTATTCTTTCCAAACCGGCATAAAGGTAGAAGGAATATCACCACTGTTATAAGACCCGAGGAGGTCACCTGTTGTTGTTTCGATTCTAAAAGTAAGATTTGGCTTTATCGCTGTATCGTTACAAATATGCGGTAAATTCATATTTATTATCCAGGCTGCAAATTGAAAAACAGTTCCCGGGCAAAGCCCATTAACGGTACTTACATAAAAATCACTTGGCTGATATGAGGCGTTTACAAGCATAAAGTATCCGTTAGGGTCACCGGTATGGTCAGCATAAAGGCTAAACCAGGTAAAACCAAAACAATCTGATGTTTGGTTTCTTACAGCATAATATCCGTCATTTGGGCAGTCCGTTGCCACAAATTGATAATTAGTGGTTGCTCCAGCTAATGGAGGGCCCGGGTTGGGGCCGGCACCAAAAGTAATGTTCACTACAGGGTCGCCCAGGCTGCCCTGGCATAACTGTGCATGTATTTGGCAAGTAATAATGCAAAATAATAGTATAAGATAAGCCCTTTGTACCAAGATGATCTTTTGGAATAACGGTGTTACTTTTTAATGAGAAGGGACGCTAATATACTTAATAAATGAGTAAACTCCATTCAAACATTATCTTTGCGCTCATTTTAATAAATTTTTATAAATAAAGCTTATTTATGGCGTCAGCAATAAGGCATCAACTGGAAGAAACAACAAATTTTATTACGGGTGTTTATAATAGTAAACCTGAAGCAGGTATAATATTAGGCAGTGGTTTAGGCAACCTGGTTAATGAAATTACTATCGAAAAAGAAATAAGCTATGGCAGTATCCCTCATTTTCCTGTAACAACAGTAGAAGGGCATACCGGTAAATTAATATTTGGTGAATTAAGCGGAAAAAAAGTAGTGGTAATGGCAGGCCGCTTTCATTATTATGAAGGATATAAAGCGCAGCATGTTTCATACCCCGTAAGAGTTATGAAAATGCTGGGCGTAAAAACTTTGTTAATTTCAAATGCAGCCGGTGCGGTAAACCCAGCATTTAAAGTTGGTGATCTTATGATAATTAACGATCACATTAGTTTTTTTATAAAAAACCCTTTAATTGGTACAAATGAAGATTTTATGGGGCCACGGTTTCCGGATATGAGCGAGCCTTACTGCAAAAGGCTTATCGCCGAAGCTAAAAAAATCGGCGAAAAGCATGGGTATGATTTGAAAGAAGGCGTTTACACCGGCGTTACCGGCCCTACGTTTGAAACCCGCGCAGAGTATAAACTGATTAAAGCAATTGGCGGTGATGCAGTTGGCATGAGTACGGTTCAGGAAGTAATTACAGCGGTGCATGCAGGTTTAAAAGTATTCGCTATAAGTGTTATAACAGATCTTGGCATTAGGGAAGAAAACAATATTATTACCCATGAAGAAGTATTAGCAGCAGCAAAAGATGCAGAGCCAAAGCTTACAGGGTTATTTAAAGATATTGTTTCAGTTATTTAACAAACTTTAGTGGAATAACGTAAATGATTTGGATGAAACAATCCCGCTTTGTGAATTGATTAATATTTTCATTCATAGCTTTCAGTTTACTTTGCACCTTAGCAGGTTTATTCATGGTTTTAAAACAACTTTTAATATATACAGCGTCTTTCGGGCTTTTATTAGCTATAATTGGCCATGCTTATGGACAGGCAAATTATCCATCAACCCAAAACAGCTCCTCCCAGGTGGGGTTTGACAGCCAGGGCAAGCCAATTAAAAAAGCCAGCGGTAACGATACTTTAAAACACCGTAACCCGCTGGAGGACTCTATAACACTTACCTATCATTACTACGACTCATCACGCACGCGGCACCTGGATTCATCCATCAGTAATTTTTATACACGGTATATTGTGCCAAATACCTATGTTGATCT